>CAISHH010000072.1 GCA_903885085.1 uncultured Campylobacterales bacterium | reverse complement strand
GTTTCTTCTGTTTAGGTGGTTTTTTGTCGTAAAGAAATTTTACCTAAAACATCGAGAAACTCGACTTTTATGAGCTTTTTTCAAACTTCCAAAAACCTTAAATTAGAGAATGAAGTTGGAGATTTGCAAAAGGCTCTATATTGTAGTATTTAAACAACAAATCAAAAAGGAATAAAATGGCTTCATTGATAAAATGCAAAGCGTGTGGAACAGAGATAAGTAAGAATGCTAAAATTTGTCCTCAATGTGGAGAACCAGCTCCTAAAAAAACTTCTTTGGCTACGTGGTTAGTCTTAGGAATTTTTATTATCGGTGGAATAGGAATGTCAAATAAAAGTAGCAGTGGTAGCTCTTCCGTTCCTTTGACTCCAAAAGAAGAAGCACAAAATCAAGTTACACTTGAAGATTTCAATTGGGGAACAAGTGGTTTTGGAAGTGTCATGATGGCTGATTTTAAAATCAAAAATGATAGCAAGTATCTCGTAAAAGATATAGAGATTACTTGTAAAGATTATGCCAAGAGTGGCACAGAAATAGATAGCAATAAAAGAGTTATCTATGATAGTGTTGAAGCTGGAAAATCAAAAAAAATCAAAAAATTCAATATGGGCTTTATAGATTCACAAGTAAATCAATCGAACTGTAAAATCACTGACTTCCAAATATAAAGATTCCCTATAAGCCAAATTTTTTGGCTTATTTACTTCAATTATCTTTTTTTTGATTTAAAAATAACTTTCATAATCAGAGCATACAGACAAGCGGTAAAACTCCGACAAAAGTTCGATAGGAAAATAATCTTTTTATATGATTTATTATACAATTAGCGTAACAATTTGGAGTTAAAGAGCTATCTAAAATTTTAAATTGGTACCTAAATTGGTACCTTTTTATTTTTATGTTTGTTTTACCCCTATTATATGGATGTTATGAGTCCAGTTGTGGCACCATCCCTCAATCTGAATACCTTTAAAAAACCCATAAAATACGAACTTAAACCACTTAATCAATTTCTTTTTAGTCAAGCCACAAGAGAAAGACTATACTCTCAATGACGGCGGCGGCTTAATTATTTATATCACAACGAGTAGCACTAAGCAGTGGGTATTTAGATACACATACAACGGCAAAAGAAAAAAAAACTTTGGAAGCTACCCACGCACTACTTTAAAAATGGTTATCAAAGAGTAAAATTATCAAACCTTAAAGAGGCTTTGAAACTTCGTATTTTAGGGGATTGTTCACACATTTTGATGTAAGAATGGTGGACAATGTGAGATTCGAACTCACGGTAGGTTGCCCTACGGCCGCGTTCCAGGCGACTGGATTAAACCACTCTCCCAATTGTCCACGGTTTGGAGAGTGGCATTATAGCAAATTTTTTTTATAAAACCTTTATGCAGTCTTCCTGTTTGGGTACTAAACATAAAAAACTGTATGTTTCATCGCCGAGTGTTTCGTAAGCATGAGGCATATTTGCAGGGATTAAAAGTACATCTCCAGCTCCAGCTTCAAACTTTTCATCACCTATCGTCACAAGTGCTCGTCCACCTAAAACATACTGTTCATGTTCTATGATATTTGTATGCAGTGGCATATGCCCGCCAGCTTCGATTGTGAAGTTTCTCATCGCAAAGTTTGGCGATTCTTCAGGTGAGAGAAGCATCTTCATTCCTACACCTTTGCCCGCTTTTTGCGGTATAGTTTCAACATCATCTATTTTTTTATGCAGATACATTTTTTCTCCCAATTTGGAAATATTTTGCAAAAGCATAACATAAAAATTTAAAGGAAACACCTCTTGAGTTATTTTCATCGCGTCCATGTAGAAGTGACAAATATCTGCGGTCTTGCATGCAGCTTTTGTCCCCCAAAACTCCAACCCACAAAAACAATGACTTTAGAATTTTTTGAGAAAATCTTAACTGAGCTGAAGCCATACACGAAGAGTTTAGCCTTACATGTAATGGGTGATCCGCTCACACTTTCAAATCTCGATAACTATCTTGATCTGTCTTTATCAAATGGTTTTGAAGTGGAGCTCACAACAAGCGGATATTATCTCAAAAAAAATCCTTTCTCTACGCTGTTTCATCCAGCCGTGAGACAGCTCAACATCTCACTCAATGCCTACAATAAAAATGATTCCAATCTTAGTTTTGAGCAGTATATGGAAGGTGTGTTAGAGGTTTGTAATGAAAAACTTCAAAATCATCCAAAGCCATTTATAAATCTGCGCGTCTGGAATCTCGATGAAAAATGTTCCGAACTTTCTTTCAATGAACAGCTTTTTGAAGTCTTAGGCGATCATTTTGAGCAAAAACTAAGTATGGAGGAAGTACTTACATGTAAGACAAAATCGATAAGACTAGCCTCAAAAATACTGCTCAACTTTGACAGCTATTTTGAATGGCCATCACTCATCTCAAATCATGAAAGCCACGCGACTTGTTATGGTCTCAAATCGCACATTGGAATCTTAGCTAACGGAGTTGTCGTGCCATGTTGCCTTGATGGCGAAGGTGTTATCAATCTTGGAGACTTACATGTAAACACTTTGAAGGAGATTTTAGAGTCAAAGCGAGCACAAGATATGATCGAAGGTTTTGCACAAGGCAAAGCCATTGAAGAGCTTTGCTTGAAGTGTAGTTATAAAGATAGGTTTCAAGAATCTTTATAATCTCAGTTTCGGACTCGTAAAATTTAGATTCCAGTTTTACAAGATTTTGGATTACCGCTGTTATACCCTTGCTTAAACCACTGCATTCTCTCCTCAGAACTTCCGTGAGTAAAGGCATCTGGCACTACGTAACCTTGCGCTTGTTTTTGAAGCGTGTCATCGCCTATGGCATTTGCCGCGCCTAGTGCTTCTTCTATGTCTCCATCATCCAAATTATTTTTTTCAAAATGTGCCCAAATTCCAGCATAACAATCCGCTTGGAGTTCCACTTTAACCTGCATAGCATTTACCTCTTTTTTAGAAGACGCGGCTTGGTATTTGTGGGCTTTGTCCAAAGTTCCCAGAAGATCTTGCACATGGTGACCTACTTCATGTGCTATCACATAAGCCTCTGCAAAATCTCCCGGAGAGTTGTATTTGTTTTTAAGTTCATCAAAAAAACTCATATCGAGATAGACTTTTTTATCCACTGGACAGTAAAAAGGACCTGTTTGTTTGGTGGCATAGCCGCATCCGCTGTTGACTTCGCCGCGAAAAAGCACTAACTTCGGTTCGGTATATTGCAAACCATTTTTGTTGAAAAGAGTATGCCAAACATCTTCGGTCTGACCTAAAACAGCAGAAACAAACTCTGCGCTTTTATTATTTTCAGTAGAAGGCTGAACGTAGCTTTGTTGCTGGGGCACAGCGCCACTAAAGTTAGAGAGTAAAGTGAGGGGATTGTAGCCTAGAAAATACGCTATAACGCCGAAGACTAAGACAATACGCCCATATTTGCTTCCGATTAAAAATCGTATTATAGGAACGGTTATATTTAAGCCGCCTCTCGTATTTCTTGACTGAGACTCACCTCGCAGATCTTCTATATTATTACTTCTTCGTAAATCTTCCCACTTCATACTATCTCCTAAACCTCTTTTTCTTAAAGCGCAAGAGATTTATGGATAAAATCGATATCGATATTTTGCTCTACATGGTAGGCAAACTCTTCGATAGAGTTTTTTTTGTATTCTTGAAAATTGTAGCCTTCATAGTTTTCATTGATCTGCGAAAAAAGTTTATTGCGAATGGCATCGCTTTCGAAAAATCCATGCACAAAAGTGCCATAAAGATTTTTATGTTTTTTATGCCGTTTTTTTGCGATGGCGTTGTGAATCTCATAGCCTGCAACATTACAGTCAAAGATTTCGTAGTTCTCTTTTTTGAGCACTTTTTTCTCTTTAAAAACAACATCGCCATCAAACCTTGCAAAACCCTCTATCTCTTCTATCTCAGACTCCACATGTAAAGGGTCAAGGATGCGTTCAAACATCATCTCATAACCGCCGCAGATCGCAATAATAGTTCTTCTTTTGGATTTTAAAATCTCTTCAAAGCCCATTGCTCGAAGCCACTGTAAATCCTCTACAACTCTTTTACTTCCGGGAAGAATGAGAACGTCCACATGGTTGGCTTCACTCGGATTTGTGATGAAGCTTAGCTCAACCTGCTCATCTGCAACAAGAGGCTCAAAATCGGTAAAGTTGCTGATATGTGGAAGCTTGATAACGGCGGCTTTAATGATCGTTTTTGAATGGTCTTGTGTATAACCCATCAGAGACTGTGCATCTTCAAAAGCGAGATTAAAAGGTTTGTAAGGCACAACACCGAGGACTTTGATACTAAAGCGTTCTTCTAAAATCATGATGCCATCGTCAAACAGGGTGATATCTCCACGGAACTTGTTGATGATAACACCGATAACATTTTTTTTCAAAGCTTTTGGAAGAAGAGCGATAACACCGATGATGGAGGCAAAAACACCGCCTCGCTCTATGTCTGCAACAAGCACGATTTTTGTCTTAAACTCTTCGGCTACAAAAATGTTTGAGAGGTCTTTATCCATAAGATTTAGCTCGACTGGACTTCCAGCTCCCTCAGCCACGATACATTCATATTCTTTAGACAGTTTTTTAAATGCTTTTTTTACATGGGGTTTGAGGGAGTTGATATTTTTGTAGTATTCATGCACGTCCATATCAGTGACTGCTTCACCGTTGATGATGAGATGCGCATGATTATTTGAGCCTGATTTTATGAGAATAGGATTCATATAGTGCGATGTTGGGATGCCGATAGCTTCGGCGGCAAAATGTTGGGGAATGGCAATCTCTCCGCCATCATCACAGACTTTGGAGTTGTTTGAGACATTTTGCGCTTTAAAGGGAGCGACTTTTACGCCACGTTTATGTAAAAGATAGGTCAGAGCAAAGGCGAGTGTTGATTTTCCAGCATCACTGCTTGTGCCAAAGATGCTTAGTGAATTCATATTCTACACTCCTTCATCGAATTTTTCCAGTTTAAGTCAAAGTTTTTTTCGACGTATTTTTTGGTATGTGGAATAGTACAGCCTGAGCAGTCTTGGTGAATCGCATCGCCGTACGCCACTAAAGTTCCAGCTTTCGCACCAATAGCACAAAAGCTGTATTTGGTTTTTTTTTCGATTTTTTTTATTCCATCTTCTTTAAAACGAAAGTGGGGGCAAGCACAAAAATAGCAGTTGAGGTAAGGGATGTCGTGGCATTTCTTTTGGGTTTCATATAAAAGGCAAAACTCTTTCTCGTGTTTAACCATATTTGAAAATTCAAAATACTCGATAATCTGCTCTTGCGTGAAGTTTTGCGCGAGCAGCTTATCTATAATATTTTTATGTTTTTGTGCATGTGAGTCAAACCACTCTGAGTAGGTCATACTTGCCTTTTGTGTTGAAATGATCGTAATAGGTACATAATGATAGCAAGTTCGACGATAAAAAGAGCTATATTCATATCATACACTTGCAGGTTTTTATCGCTTACATGTAAGAAAGTTTCAAGTAGTTTGTAAAAAAGATAAGAGAGTAACATCCCTGCGAGATAGCCTTTTTGTTTTACAACATCCACAAGCGTAAGTAGAGTTGGTTTTTTTAAAAAAAGTGTCTCTGCGCGCACAAGATAGGAACCAAAAGTAAAGGTCGCCTGATAGCTGATGTAGTAAATAAGAGCGGTTGTGTAGTTTTGTCCAAAGAGTAAAAAATAGGCGATGGCAAAAAGGAGGATTAACTCTACAAATAAAGAGATTCTATAAAAATACTCTACATGTAAGATCTTATAGTAGAGTTTGGCAATGCCAAGCATAGAAAGAGCCAAGATAATCCCGCCAGCGGAGTAAACAGAAGGCGAGAGCGGAGTATAGATGATAAATATACTCCCGATACTCAGTCCCATAAACAGAGAGTTTAGAAATTTGTATTTTAGAAACTCTCTGAATATTATTTTCATTTTTTGCCTTAAAATTTAAGTTTGAATCCTGCGATTGCAGTCGTTGTAAAGTTGACGGGATAAATAGCGTTGTCTTTGACCCATAAACCGTTTTTTTGATTGAATAAGTTATTTATTTTAGCGAAAATCTCCCAAGTTTTTTGCGTGTATGTTGCCGAGATATCCGTCGTGACATACGCATCTTGTTTTTGAGAAAAATCATTTGCGAAGTCATCTGCTGCGTAAGCTTCGCTTCTGTAATTTTCTGTAAGAGAAAAAGTCGTAGCTTTGTTTGGAAGGTAGTTTAGTGTGGCTTTTATATTGTGATGACTAACACCTGGGAGTTCTTTGCTTGAATAATCTCCCGAATCAATAAGAGCTTGAACATAGTTGTAGTTTAGCGCGAGATTGAATGCATCATTGACAATATATTTATCAGAAAGATCTAAACCGTATTTATGTGATTTATCGATACTCGTATTATCGTAACTGACAGGATTTAGATAAATTTCATTTTTCAGAGATATATAAAAAACTGAAGCTTTGAATTTATTCTTTTTTTGGATGTTGTTATATCCGAGTGTAAAATTATTTGCTTCCATGGGAACGATAAAACTGTTAAATGTTCCGCTGTAAGTAAAAAACATATCTATAACTGGAGCTTGATAGGAGTGAGAATAATCAGCAAAAATTGAATTTTCTTTGTTTAAAACATAATTGTATCCAAGTTCACCACCGTGTAAAATCTTGTTTTGTTTTAGATCGCTTGATGTTCCATTATATCTATATTCTACATCTTCAAAACGGTAGCCTGCTTTAAGTGTAGCGTTTCCTAGATAAAACTGACTTATAATAAAAGCGGCATTATTATTTTTTGTAGTTGTATTATCTGAGCCTTTTCTATTTCCATAGAAGCTATCATAACCTAGACTCAAACTCATTGTATTGCTGAGATAGTCCAAAGATGCTTTTGCATTTTTATAATCATAATTTGAAAGGCTTGAATAGTAAAGGGACATATAATTAGATTGTTTTTTTTCATTACTGACATCTACATGTAAAGAGAGTTTTTCATTTAGAAAGTAACTTATACCTGCATTTATTGAGTCTGTATTAAAAAGCTGTTCGTTAGCCGTACCGCTTCCTGATTGCAATACGTTGTTTTTATATTGCTTAAGAGTTAACGAACTTCCATAGTTGACATCAGTTCTCGCAAAACTAGCGCCTACATGTAACTCAAGTTTTTCATTTGGAGCATAGGCAAGGTTGAAATTTCCCGTTGAAAGTTTGCTCGCATCTTTGTTTCCATCTGCGTCAATAGTACGAATTCCATCCGATTTTTGAGCTTCTGCATTTGCAGAAATGGAGAGTTTGTCATCACTGTGATTGAAGTTAAATGAACCATCGGCTAGACCATAAGTTCCACCGTAAAACGCCACATCTTTTTCGTTGCTGCTTTTCTTTGTAATGATGTTGATGACACCCGCATTTGCACCATCTCCAGCTGTGACAATTCCGCTAGATTTGATGATTTCGATACGCTCAATTGAGTCTGGTGAGATGCCTGAAAGTAGTTGAGGAACGCTGTCGATATTGTTGATTTTTCTACCGTTGATAGTAACGACGATATTTTCATTTCCGTTACTTGTGCCATATCCGTGAAAATCGAGAAGCTGTGTGAAAGGATTGCCATAACTTGGCATTGAGATAACAGAAGTTTGTTCATTTAAAAACTCATAGATGTTTTGTACATGAGCTTTTTGGATATCTTGTGCGGTATAGATTTCAACTGCATCTGTTGATCTGAGTTCATCTGTTTTGATAGCTGTTGAATCTACTGTTAAGGGCTCAAGTATGACCGTGTCTTGCGCGTAAAGCGAACTTAAAAGTGATGCTAAAACTAGTGATATTTTTATATTATTTTTCATTGTTTTCCTTGAGTTATTTCATATTTTTTTTTGCTTATATTTAAGGTTGGTGTGAAGATATTAAGGTGGTGAGATAGAGGTGTTTAAAGTAATAAAAATTTGAGGTTGTGATTTTTGAAGTGCGTGGAGTTTGAGGGTTTTACGGGTGCGTTTTTTGTAAAAACAGTTACACTGGCAAGGTTTAAAAGAGAGTTCGAGAATGCCCGATGTGGCGGCGAGTTCCTCTTCCTCAGTTTCTGCTTCGAGTTCTTTACCTAAAAAGTTTGCCATATGAAAATTTTGTATTCTTGAGCACTGCGCATGAAGGCTTACAAGATTTGTTGTAGCGGTAATGGCGCGGAGAGTAAAATAGTTTTTACCAAATCCCTTGGGCAGTTTCATAGTTCTCATTTGGGGTGTTTTTTTGGAATTGTACAAGAATGTAGGCTAAAATACAACTATGAAACTATCTCACCTAAAACAACTCATAGATTATTTTAAAAAATTTCAAAAGATCAATGCCATTTATAGAGTCTCAGACACCATTATCAAAGTAGCTTTTGACAGAGATGATGAACTCTATTTTGATATGCAACGCTCCAACTCGGCGATCTTTACAGTAAAAAGTTATACCCGTTCAAAAGTCTACAATGCGCCCTTTGATGTCGTACTTTCAAAGCGTTTTAGTCGTTGTGAAGTGGAAGATGTTTTCCTCCTCGGCGATGACAAAATCCTCCGTTTTACAACCCTGCAAAAAGGTGCTTATAAAGAGATACGAACTTATCTGCAGTTTGAGTTTACAGGAAAATATACCAATGTCATCATCTTGGATGAAGATGAGGTTGTCCTTGAAGCTTTACGTCATATCGATCTTTTTTCCTCATTTCGTGAAGTGCGTGTGGGACAAAAACTGCTTCCTCCGCCAACTGCACCGTTTGTGGCAAAAGAATATCCACTTGAGGATCTGAAAAAGTTCCTTGAAGAGACGTATCAAGAGAGAATGAACTCAAGACTCAAAGTGTTAAAAGAACAAAAATCAGCACTTTTAGAAAAGAAATTGACGCGTCTGAAAAAATTGTATGGCGCACTTGATGATGAAAAAATCTTAAAAAAAGAGGCAGAAAAAAATGAGTATTTAGGCAATCTCATTTTGGCAAATCTACATCTGATAAAACCTTATCAAAAACACTTATATGTAAAGGATTTTGAAGGCAACGACGTAGAGATAAAAATCGATTCTCTTTTTGGCGCACCAGCGGATATTGCCAAATATTTTTTTAAAACCTCTAAAAAACTTAAGCAAAAATCGAAAAATCTTCATATAGAACGTGCTTCACTTCTTGAAAAAATGGAGTTTTTAAAACACTTTATTCAGACTGTGCAAAGTGCAGTGGATATCTTCAAAATAGAACTTCTTTTCCCTGCAAAAAAACAGGAGAAAAAAGTAAGACAGAGTGAATCTATAGAGCAGTTTTTCATAGATGGTTATAAAGTGATGATAGGAAAGAGTGAAAAAGGGAATATAGAACTTCTTCAAAAAGCCAAAGCAAAAGACACTTGGTTACATCTCAAAGATCGTCCATCAGCTCATGTTATCATCGTTTCTGATAAACAAAATCTGCCTCATGATATCATCTACGAAGCCGCAAAGCTCTGTGCTGAGTTTTCTGTGTTTGAAAAAGGACGCTATCTTGTTGACTACACTCCACGGCGTGAAGTAAAAATGCAAGAGGGTGCAAACGTGTTGTATAACAAATATAATACAATCGAAGTTGCCCTGTAAAATAATTTTTTATTATATTAATGTGATATCTTTTTTTACAAAATTTGTTATAATCTTGTATGTATAGTTTAATTTAGTAGTTTTGAATTATTTTTAACTATTTTCTTAAACAAGAGGGAGAATTTATGCAAAAAAGAAGAAGTTTTTTAAAGTTGAGTGCGCTAACAGCACTCGCAATGCAAACACCATTTTTATTTACGGGTTGTGGTGGTGGAGGCGGTGGATCTGGCGGTGGATCGTCAGCTTCTGCAACAGGTCTGGATGCTCAGTTGGCAGCTATTAGCGCGCAACAAGCGCAAAATGATACTTTACATCAGCAGTCGAGTAATTCGTCTGCAACAACTGTCGGTGCAACACAACCTTATCCGAGTCAGACGGCAGTAGCTCTTGCAACGCCAGAACCTACATATAGCCCTACTTTATTTACAGCTTTTGCAGCAAGTACATTAAAGTTAAATATTAACCCGTTAAATCAAACATCAGGTTCAATTACAACGACTTATCCCTTAGCGAATGATCTTTATCTTCCACAAGCTAGTGTATGGAGTGATTACGTATCTGCAAATAAAACGGCTTACGACAAGGCGACAGCTCAGCTCAACAATTTAAAAATGGCGCTAACTAAGTACGGACAAAAAACAGGCGTAGTTGCACAAAGTTCTACTGTAGTTGCGCAGACAAGTTTGACTTTAACAAGTGTAGATACGTCTAGCTTGACAACTGCTATAAATGCATTTAAGGCTTTGAATCTTAGTACAGTAACAATTGATGTATTTGCAGTAGCAGTTAATGGGTTAATACTTGCAATAGATGCAGTTGTTTTTTTGATTCAGGCTCTTATGACAAATAATGCTGTAAGCGGTAATGCCGCTGCAGTAGTAGCTTTTAATGCTATAGAAGGAATTTTGAAGTGGATAGAAAGTAATAGTGTAAATGCTTTAACTAATGTCAATTTAACGACGACTGGCGGTATTATTGCGGGAATTGCTAAGATATCTGTTGTCGCATTGAGTGCGCTGAGTATAGCAAACCTTCAAAAAATCCAAAATACTGTGACTACAAGTTCACAGACGTCAGTTGCAAGTGTTACTACAGATCAACAGCAGATACTTGCATTTTTAGCAGCAAATCAGGTTCAAAGTCAGCTTATTCTTACGCTTTCAACTTGGGTACAGAATATTATGACCAATAATGTTAACTCTGTAAGTACGCTAGTGAGTAATGTTAACGGAGATCCAAGCTATACTCTGACAACCGCAGATACTGCCTTGATAGCTTCACTTAAACAGCAATCTACAGTTCTTAGTGTTCTTGGACTTGTCATGCAAGCGTTGGTTTACATGTATTCTTCAAATACAGATGCAACACAATTAGGTAGTGATGCACAAAGTAATGTAAATATTGTTGCCAATCCAGATACAAATTTTACAAGTTATATCAATGGAGTTATTTCAGGTACAACTACAAATACAGATATAGCTTCAGTCATTACTGCTTTATTTTCTGCACTAAATAGTTCTGCTACATCACCTACTTCTACTCCAAGTGGTTTTGTAACAGATATGGCGACGATGGCATACAACTTTACGATGAAAATAGAAAATGACGCTTACAACTTTGCAACGCTTGGTATGACGTATGGATATCTTTTCGCGTCACAAGGTGAGTCGGTTGGTTTGATGGCGGATAGAATTTTATTTATGTCTGTGCAGATTGGACAGATGGCAGATCGTATCGGCGAGATGGCTGATCGTATCGTTTATACTGAACAGTTGATCGTTTATACAGAGATGCTGATTCAAAACTTTGGACTCATGATGTATGGCGGAATGGGCACGATTAGTAATACGATGTTGACAGGTCTCGCGATTATATTTGATAGACAATGGTACACGCCGACATCTACGGCAAATGACCCAATTGTTGCCTCAATTACAGCAACAACATCACAGATGCTTACAAATATGCAACAGTATGAGATGGCTGTTCTTGCAAATCAAAATACTTTACGCCAGACAACACTCGGAGCCCTTAATTGGATTCAAGGAGCATATTAATTTCCCTTAGTCTGTGTGCAAGCTCTCTTTGGGCTGCTCCTACAGCTACAGAGATCTACCAAAAAACAGTGAAGGTTTTTTCGGTTCCACAGTTAAAATTTCAAGTGCTCTCAACCATGACGAGTGGCAGTTATTCCCAAAAACAGCTTTTTAGTATTGCAAGAAGGCAAGATGGTGATATTACTTCATCACTTGTTTGTTTTGCTTATCCTGCAGATGTGAAGGGTACGGCCATTCTTATAAAAAAAGATGGTCTTGATACACAAAGTTCAGTTTATTTTCCTGCTATCGGGCGCATTCGCTTGATCCCAAAAGAGAATGAAAACGAAGAGGTTTTTGGGCTTGGTCTTTCTTTTTCTGAGTTACAGAACAATCAGATAAATCTACGTTTTCTTCCTCAAAAAATGAAAAATGCACGAGAGTATTATGAGATTGAAAAAAGAGTGGATAATCATAGAACAATTTATGAGATTGACAAAGAAACTCTCATCTTAAAGAAGATGGATGTGTACGATAATGCAACTCTTGAAAAAGAGATATTTGTAGATGATTCAAAGGTTGTTGAAGGAAATATGATGGTGACAAAATGGCATATTTTAGATCATATTAAAGATCAGACTTTGACTTATACAGTAAGAGAGAGCAGTGTACAAACAAAGGTAGAAAAAAAGCTTTTCGTAAACTCTTTACTTACGCACTGTAAATTTTAAAGTATTTTCTTCGTATTGTTGGTACTATAAAGATAATAAACACGAGGTTTGCACTTAGCAGTAAGGCTAAGTCCATCGCAAACGCTCGCATAATTCCCCCTACAAAAAACATCCCTATTAAAAAGATCAAGATGGAGATATTGGATATGAAAATCGGTTGTAAAACAGTCGTTTCGCAGGCTTCATTTTCCCCTTTATAACATACAAAAAGCTGAATAAGCGAGTCTGTGATAAGTCCGGCATAAAGAATTACGCTGATAAGGCTCACAACACTAAGCGGCTTATCAAATCCCATGTGAACCAATACTAAAGTGCCTAAAGAAAAGAGGGCAGAGAGAAAAACACTCACAATGCTAACAGGATTTTTACAAAAAACCCAAAAGAAGAGTGCTGTGGCTAGGAGAGTAAAAAGAAAACCGATTAAAAACTCTTTATCAAAAATACTAGTATAGTAGTCAAAATCAGAGATCTTTCCTTGTATCTGGAGATCAAAATTTGGGTAATTTTGAGCAAGTGAGGTGATGTTTTTGAGCATATCACGCATCTGTTTTGTTGGCGTATCTAAGGAAATAGAGATAACTAGATTACTTTGTTGCATGTTCGATGATAACAGGTTAAAACTGTTGTGCATAAGAGTGTTTGCAAGTAAAAACTGTGGATAAAGGTCTTTGTGCGTTTTGTCAGGTGCAAGTTCTTTAAAGGTTTCAAAAGCTTGAGGTTCGCTCGCAATGATTTTTCCAGGGATAATTTTTTTGAGTTCTTGTTCAAAACGAGACAAAAGAGCAAAGTTTTTTGGGTCTGTGTAATAACCTTGTTTGAGTGAAAGTGTGATGACAAACGGTAAAGACACAAGATTGTTTTGCTCAAAACTTTTTATCTCTTTGATCTGGTTTGAAGATTTTGAAAGAAGATTGATGATATTGAGATCGATGCCGAGTGTTTTAGTAGAAAATAAAGTTATACCGATGATAGCAAATGTCCCTAGAAGTAAAATACTAATCTTGTTACTAAATCTATGCTTTTCAAAGAAACTGTCAAAGTAATGCTTATAATGATCTGGCTGAAAGTAACGTATGAGATAGATACGAACATTCATATAAAAATGCAGTACAACAAGTCCAACGAGGAGCATAACACCAAAGGAATGGATCAGACCAAACTGTGAACTAACAAGAAAAAGTGCGCTCAGCATCGTTGCAACCACTGAGATTTGTATCCCAAAAAAGAGACGTTTAGCGTTCATTCCATCTGAGTAGATATAGTTGATGAGAGTCAGAGCATAGATGATAAGAAATACCGTAGCAAGTAAAGAAGCTGTGTTGATTTCAAAAAAATTCAAAGAAAGTATAGAAAGTAAAAGTACAGAGTAGATTGCCATTTCAAGAAGTATATCGAGCCATAGCCGTAAAGGAATGAAAAACAGTAAGATAAGCAGAACGAAGGGAAAAATCATTTTTGCATAATAGCTGAGCTCTTGAAAAAAGTTCTCAAAAAGAATAGTCCCAACCATCGAAGTTCCACTTCTTTCATACTGTTTTGTCATCTCCAAAACAGGGCGGAGTTTTGTAATATCAAAGATCAAAATATAGGTATCTTTGTAATTGGGAAGAGTAATATATTTTTCAATTTTATGGGATTTTTCAAAATCTTTAGCAATCTGTACTGATGGAAGTTTGCAAAATAGGTATTGCATTTTTCCATTAGATAATTCCATCTTCGAATCTTCAGATTGGCTATGTGGAAGAAAAGAGTTCCACTCTATTTGCTTCACATCCACATGCTTTATGAGCACAAAGTCAAGCAGAAGTATCAAAAAGAGAAGAAAGATTTTTATTGATATTTTCAAAATGAACTTCTGAGGGTAAAGCTTAGAGTATTTGTCTGGCTGTTATTGGCAGATGCGAGTCCTTGAATGATAAAATCTGTTTGTTTATAACTAAGAGAGATCTGCGGATTAATAGCTACATCATTTTGCTTATCAACGGCTTCTCCAATAAGACGGTTTTGAAATCCCATTCGAAAAATCCAAAAAGTAGTAGGTTCAAATTTTGTAGTAAACATTGAGATGAGAGCACTTTTATCATAGGCATCTAGATGAATATACTGAGTTTCCAATGCACAATAAGTAGTGTTATAAGTATGATCTATAGAAAAACCACCAGTTGTCAGGGATCCAAAAGTATTGACTAAAGGCACTTTATCTCGGTAGCTGATCTCTCCACGAAGGCCATAAGAGTCAATAGTTGTTTCTTTATAAAGCCCAACTTGCTGATAACGAAAACCCTCCACTGATTTGATTGGGTTGTAATCAAATGAAGTAATATAATCTCCAAGTGCTGGAAATGGATTTCCTTGGTTTTGGTATGTTTGTGCGGCACTTACTAAATTTGCATCCACTTTTATAAGTGGAACTTCTGAATAACGGTTGAAATACACAAAGCCAGTTTTGACCTCTCCATCATTATGTTCGAGGACAATCCCAACTGCGGAATTTTTTAAAGAGAGATAACCCTGTGAAGGTGATTTTGAAGCAATGTCTTCTGCAAGATAGGGGCTTAGAACATTATAATAAGTAGGAGCAAAAATATATTGTCCTAAAACACCATTATTAAAAAATCTGCTATAAGCTTCTGGAAGAAAAGTATTGAGAGCATAGTTGACGTAGTATCCTTTATAGTCCTGATTTTTTGCATCAAAAGGAATTCCATAGAGTGAAACTTTCCAAGCATTGTCCACATAGTAGTCCGCATGTGCCATCCAAAGTGGAGTTCGTTTAATATTCATATTTGGATCATCATAAAATTCAAGTCTTGGAGGATTGAGAGTATCGAGCATACTAAAATAATCTAAAACACCTATTTTCTCAACCATTTTTCCTATTTTAAAGTGAAATGATGAGTTGAAATACTCAACATAAAGATGATTGATAGGTATCTCTTCATTTGGCTGACTTCTTTGGACAAACATACCACCAGCTACTTTGTAATGGTCACTTTCATAGTATGATTCAAAGAGGGCAAAACCGTATGGAGAGTTTGGAAAAGCATCTTTATTGGTCATAACTCGCCCTATAAGAGTAAGATCGACATGCTGATTTGTGGTGTTTGTGTCATTATTATCTTGATTAAGAGCTTTTTGGATTTCCGGATCGTCAAAACCCTCCTCTTTTGTATCGGCAGCTTGAAGCCATGATACGCTGATTACTAAGAGTATGAAAAGAAATAACTTCATTCGTCTCCATTGTTATATTTATAGATGAAAGCCAAGCCAAGAGTGTGGAAGCTTGATTCTGAACGAGGTTCATACATGCCAGATACTACATTGGAGGGACTAATATCCCAAGTTTTATAGGTGTAATTTAGTTGAAAATCCCATAGTCTATTGAGTTGATGAGTCCAAGGAACCGAGATAGCATATCCTTGAGTATCACCTAGATCAAAAGTTCCATAAAGATTTGAGGACATTGTTGGGGATAGAGCACGATGATATTGGATTGAAACACCAAGGTTGTCATGTTTAAAAATATTTTTGGTAGCGCCTGCTTTTATAAAACCATAGAACCACTTATATGCCTCTTCATGTCCATCTGCAAGGATTCTGTCCCATTGACGATAGCCCAAGCCTCCTTGGAGAGAAAAAAGAAGATTAATTGCACTCATGTTTTGAATATAGCTTAGAGTGCCATCATTAAGTTTATTTGTTGTTTGTAAAACTAGATCACCAAATTTTCCATTTGGATTGTTAAGATCAGATCCGGTGTATGTAGTTGTACCTTGATAATGAGAAAAAGAGAGGTCGATAAATCCACCATCTTGATCGATTCCATCTAGAAGTCGTGTCTGGTAGCCAAGGGTAAATCCAGGCAGAGCATCACTCTTTTCAGAATCGAGTTTTTTCCCACTTTGGCTGTACTCCATATAGTCCATCGACATAAGGTTAAAACCTACAGTGAGTTTTGTATCATCAGACGCCGCGTATGTGATAGTTGTAAAAAGTAAGATGACAGTTAAGCGATGGAATAAATTCATGTATAAGACCTTTTCATTATAAGAATATAGTATACTATAAAAATTTTTTGATGTTCATAAACGTGTGTCAAATCTAATTACAAATAAAGGAATTTTTGCATTTTGAAAAAATATGTTATCTCTCTTATTCTCTCTCTAAATCTATATGCTGATGTAGCTCCCGATATTACAACAATTATAAATATTACTGATACAGTAGGTCAAGGAATTAGTACTGTCAATGTGGCGACAGGTGGAGTATTTGCTTTTTTAACACATGGCGAGATAGAGTATGGAATAGGTACTATGGAGCTCCAAGGTGGATTCTTTGGCCTCAATGGTAAGATCAGCGATAAGATTACAACTTATACTATCAAAAATGAACACACTAATCTTTTTAATAGTAAGTTTAATATCAATTATAAGATTAGCTGGTATGACTCGGGTAAAGTTGACCAAGGCATAGCCTCTTACAACGGTTTCGCAAACTCTACAAATACAGTAACTCAGGGTGCTTTTACACTTCCTGCTATTAATTATAAGGTGAAAGGACTTGATGCTGATATTGGTATTGGATGGGATATTGTGCATGCAGGTAATCATGATTATTTGAGTATAGGACCAGATATTGGGATCTCTTCACCTGTACTTGAAGCAACAAGTAGCAGCAGTAGTAACAGTGGCTCAAGCAGCTCTGGTCAGCTACTTTCTTTTATATCAAGTAATACAAATATATGGACATATAAGATAGGCGGACAGATACGTGCTTCTAAAAGTCTAAACCAATATCTTTACATATATGCATCCTCTGTATATGCATATCAAACGGCAAGAGTTGAAAATAAAACGATAGGCTTGAATGTCCAGCTTGATGGAAGATTTAATGAAAATGAGATAGGGATCAGGCTTCAGCCTTTGGAATATAAGTATAAGATAACATCTTGGTTTTCTATCAATCCAGAGCTCTATTTTACGGCTGGTTGGCGTTATAGTCAATGGACTCTTGATAAGATGTCTGTAGATCTTTTTAACACAGGCATTCCACTTTCTCCGAGTAAATTTCAAATGACATCGTCTGCGAGTTATGTTGGAATTGGATATTTATTTTAAAAAAAACTTTTTTTGTCGATCTCTTGAGCATGGTGTAATTCTACGTAAAAGGAGCAGATAATGGCACTTGATGCAGTCGGAAGTACAATTTATGTTAACCAGCAAATGGCAAGTGTTTCAAGTGAACATACTGCAAGGCTGAATCGTATCGAGATGCAAAATGTTACAGCTGCCATTGCTGTAAATACAGAGGAAAAAGAGGTCATTGAAGTTCGTCCAGCAGAGGAAAATCACTCTGTTGATGAAGATCGTGAGCATGAAAGACAAGAGCATGACGAAGAGCAAAAAAGATCTCCAAAGAAGAACCATGAAGATGAAAAAAAGGATGATTCTTCACTCTACCATTTAGACATTAAAGTCTAAGTTAGATATAATCGAAGTATAAATTTTTAAAAATGGAATTCCTTATGAGTATATTAAAAACGGATGCTTCTTTGAAAGATAGAATCGTAACAGGTCTTGCCCTGATTGCGGGCGTTACGGGCGTTGGGTATGTAGACAATTTTTATTTGACTTGGCTTGTTCTTGGTGTTGTCTATCTCTTTGCATTTTATGAAGCAAACGCGCTCTTTGGTTTAGAAAAAAACTCACTTTTCTTTTACGCGGCACTTTTATGGGTTGCGGCTCTTTTTTACCCTTATGGTGATGATCTTTTAGTCATTTCAGGTGTCATCTTTTTTGGCGCTGTTGCATACACTCAAAATATCCCGTGGAAAAACTTTTTACCGTTTTTATATCCAACGGCAGGGATGCTTTATATCTGGACACTGTACCAAGAATATGCGATGGTCTCACTTTTATGGCTTGTTGTTGCAGTTGCAGCTACAGATATCGGCGCTTTTGCTGTTGGTAAAACGATAGGAAGAACACCATTTTCTCCTACAAGCCCAAAGAAAACGGTTGAGGGTGTTGTCGGTGGAGTTCTCATTGGTACGGCTGCGAGTTTTTACTTTGGCGTTATGATTGTTGGCACACCTTTAGCCATTATTATCTCTTTTCTTGTTGCTTTTGCATCTATCTTCGGTGACCTTTTTGAAAGTTATCTCAAGCGCCGAGCTGGTGTGAAAGACAGTGGACATATTTTACCCGGTCATGGCGGCATACTCGATAGAATAGATGGTTACCTTTTTGCATCGGTGGTTATGATCGTCATGCTTCGTGGTCTGGTTTAACACTTGATCCTTCTTGGAAGTACTGGCTCCATCGGAGTCAATACACTCATTATCGCCCAGCGTTTTGGCTTACATGTAGATGTTTTAGTTGCAGGTAAAAACATTGCTCTTTTAAATGAACAGATAAAAATCCACAAACCTCGTTTCGTTGTCGTTTCCCATAAAGAAGATTGCTACCATGTAAAGCATGAGAATGTTTTATATGGCGAAGAGGCGATCTTAGAAGCGATAGAAAACTCATCTAGCTCTTTGGTGGTCAATGCGCTTGTAGGATTTTTAGGACTTCGTCCGACTCTTAAAGCCATAGAATGTGGCAAACGCGTAGCATTAGCAAATAAAGAGAGCCTCGTTGCTGCGGGTGCTTTTGTAGATATCACAAAGATTCAACCCATAGACAGTGAACACTTCGGTCTTTGGTATCTTTTACAAAACAGAACCATAGCGAGTATGACTATCACCGCAAGCGGTGGAGCATTTCGGGACTGGGATCTGCATGATCTTCCAAATGCAACGCTCGAAGATACACAAAAACATCCAAACTGGTCGATGGGACAAAAGATAACTATAGACAGCGCAACGATGGTCAACAAAATGTTTGAACTTTTAGAAGCAAGATGGCTTTTTGGTGAGGGCAAATATGACGCTATCATTGAGACGAAATCCCTTATTCACGCACTTATAAACTTCAAAGATGGTTCGACAACGGCACATATTGCCAATGCTTCGATGCAACTTCCAATCTCTTATGCGATTATGAATAGAGTCGATGAGCAGATTTTGGAGCCTGTAGACTTAGTTAAAGCTGGCAGTTTAGAGTTTCGTGAGATAGATGTTAAACGTTATCCAATCTGGCAGATCAAAGATGAACTCCTCAAAAATCCAAAACGTGGCGTAGTGGTCAATGCGGCAAACGAAGCGGCAATCAAGAACTTTATTGCTGGGAAAAAAGGGTTTATGGATATCTCAAAAGATATTATAAAAGCATATGAGAAATTCGATTATGAGCCACAATGTGTTGAAGATGTTTTTGCAATGGACAAAGAGGTACGAAGATTTGTGGAGATGCTTGGATGAAAACACTCATCTTGCATGGTTGGGGCGGAAGTGATTTTCCTCACTGGCAAAGCTATCTTGCGGGTGAACTCTCTAAGGATTACGGCACGGTTTCTTTTCCTCTTTTAAGTGAAAAAGATGCTCCGATAAAAGATGTTTGGATGGCTCAAGCTCAAGAGATTCTTGAAGATTTCAAACCCGATGTCATCGTATGTCACTCTTTGGCAAATATCCTTTGGTTTCATCTGTGTCATGATAAAAAGATAAAAAGGAACATTAAAAAGCTCTTTTTAGTTGCACCGCCAAGCCTTACATGTAAGATAGAAGAACTTTCCACTTTTTTTCCTTTAACAGTTCCAAATGACTTAAATGCACAAAGTGTGACACTTATCACCTCT
>CAISHH010000071.1 GCA_903885085.1 uncultured Campylobacterales bacterium | reverse complement strand
GAGAGATCATTTGAAAAGAGTCCAATTAATTTATTTAGTATCATAGTTTATATGCCTTATGCTATTTTTTTCTCAGTTTTTTTGACGTAAATAGGCTTCTCACCATTGTCGATTACATCTTTTGTGACGATAACTTCGTAGCCACTGTATTCAGGGAGTTCATACATGATGTCGATCATATTTTCTTCCAAAATAGCTCGCAGACCTCGCGCGCCTGTTTTTCTATCTATTGATTTTTTAGCGATTGCTAACAATGCATCCTCTTCAAAGTTGAGTTCAACATTGTCGATAGCGAAAAGTTTTTTATACTGACGAACAAGAGAGTTCTTTGGTTCTGTTAAAATTCTTACCATTTGCTCTTCGCTGATTTCGCTTAAAGATGCGATGATCGGCAAACGCCCGATAAGTTCAGGGATAAGTCCATAATGCACTAAATCTTCTGGCTCTACCATATCAAAAGTTGGTTTTCGCTCTTTTTGACTTTTTTTATCATGTCCAAATCCAAGAACATTTTCACCCTGTTTTTTCTTAAGTATCTCTTCGAGTCCATCAAATGCACCGCCACAGATAAAAAGAATTCCAGAAGTATCGATCTGAGTAAACTCTTGATTTGGATGTTTACGTCCACCTTTTGGCGGAATATTGACCATTGAACCCTCGATGATTTTAAGAAGTGCTTGTTGAACGCCTTCGCCTGAAACATCTCTCGTGATTGAACGGTTTTCACTCATTCTCGAGATTTTATCGACTTCATCGATGAAGACGATTCCCTGTTGCGCTCGTTCTATATCCCCATCTGCTGCTTGAAGTAAGCGAGTGAGAATGTTTTCAACATCTTCACCTACATATCCCGCTTCTGTTAAACTTGTCGCATCTGAGATAGCGATAGGTACATTTAAAACACGTGCAATAGTCTGCGCTAAAAGAGTCTTTCCGCTTCCTGTTGGACCGATGAGCAAGACATTTGATTTAGCGATTTCAGTATCATCATCTTCTACATTGTGTGTTTTAAAAATTCTTTTGTAGTGGTTATAAACAGCAACGCTTAAAAGTTTTCTTGCACGCTCTTGACCGATGATATACTGGCCCAAAAAGTTATCAAGTTCTTTTGGAGTCATAAGTTCTCCAACGGCTTCAACTAATTTTTTGCTGTTCTCTTTACTCTCATGTTCGTCGCCAAACATAATCTTATAAGCTGAAAAAACACAGTTTTTACAGATGTATACACCGTTTCCGGCGATTAATGGATTTTCATCACTCTCTTTTGCCTCGCAAAAGCTGCAGTGTCTATGAATCATTAGTTTTTCCTCTCAAACGGAATACCGCGTTTTGTTTTAATAATAAAATTACAAATTTGTTGAACATGGTGGTTAGGGCTTGTTTCTAAAAGATTATTTGCAACATCTTTCAGCGGTTGTCCTGATTCAAAAAGATCACGATACGCTGATTTAAGATCATCAATATCAGCTCTTTCCATGTGACGTCTAAGACCTGTGAGATTAAGGCCTCTGATACTTGCACGATTTCCCTCAGCCATACAAAAAGGGGGAATATCTTGTGCTAACGCTGAAGCTCCAGCGATCATAGCAAAGTCACCGATATGAACAAACTGGTGAATCGGAGTCATGCCGCCGATAACGACATAGTCACCCATCTCAACATGTCCAGCAAGAGTTGCGGCATTTGCCAAAATACAGTGATTTCCGATGATAACATCATGACCAATATGTACATAACCCATAAAAAGGTTGTGGTTGCCGATGATTGTTCTTCCGCCGCCACCTTTTGTTCCTGGATTGAAAAGTGTAAACTCTCTTATCTTGTTGTTGTCGCCGATGATGAGTTCTACATCTTCGCCGCCAAATTTAAGATCCTGAGGAACAGAGCCAAGCACAGAGTGAGAAAATACATGGTTGTTTTTGCCAAGTGTTGTCTTACCGTAAATACAGCTTCCTTGATCGATAATCGTGCCATCCCCGATGGTCGCTCCAGCAGAGATAAAACAATATGCTCCTATCTCTACATTTGCTCCAATAACAGCGCCCTCTTCGATGATAGCCAAGTGAGATATTTTATCCATTATTTGTCTACAACCATTGCTTTAAGTTCAGCTTGTGCGACTATCTTGTCATCAACATACGCTTTACCATCGAGTAACCAGATGGCGCCTTTATTTTTGATGACACTAACTCTGTATTCTAAACGATCACCCGGGCGAACAGGAGCACGAAATTTTGCATTGTCGATACTCATAAAATAAACGACTTTCTCCGCCGCTTGTTCTTTAGTCATATCCATACTTTTAAACGCTAAAATCCCGCCAGCTTGCGCAAGACCCTCTAAGATCATAACGCCTGGATAGATCGGGTGACCTGGAAAGTGACCTTGAAAAACTTGTTCGCCTATACTTACGTTTTTGTAGCCTATTAAACTTTCACCGTTTGTGACCTCAGTAACTCTGTCAACAAGCAAAAATGGAAAGCGGTGTGGGATAATTTCTTGAATCTCTATAACATCCATCATTTATTAAAACCTTATATTATATTAAGTCGGATATTTTACCGAAATAAAGGTTAATATGAGATATAAGAAAGTTTTAAACCAAGAGTTATTGAGCAGTTGGGTTGGAGGATTTTGTAGTCATCAAGCACATTTGCACTCTCAATACACAACATATTTTTGTACTCATAATCTTGCATGTCCTTGATGAATTTGGCTTTTTCACTCCAAGGATTCCAAATGACAAGGGAGTTTGAATTGCTGTTTTGTAGGAAAATAGCGCGATTTTTTTCTTTTAATATAATGTTTTTATTCAAATGAGTATAAATTCTGTCAATCTCCTGATTAATATGCAAGTCATCTTTTTGAACTTCCATAGTTTTGCTGAGTTGATCAAAATAGGTGCAGTTTTTAACACCAAAAACTTCAACATCTGAAATATTTTCAACGCTTAAATAGCTATGAAGTGCCTGAGTAATCTTGAACTCTTTTATATCAGTATTGGTTGTTTTAAGGCTTACATGTAACTTTTTTGAGATGGTAATAGTGACAAGAAGTTCAAAACTAAAATCCCAAACAATTCTAGTTTTTGGCGAGTCTGTGAGTTTGAGTGTCACTATGCTTGTTGCCTCATCTTTTTCATCACAAGAGACAAAGGTAAAGCGGCTGATTCTTGCAAAACCGTGTTGAGGAAGTGCAGAATCACTGTGTGGTCCAAACCAAGGCCAGCAGATCGGAATCCCGCCTCGGATAGGTTTGTTCTCTTCAAAAAGTGCGAGTGAGCTCAGCCATAAAAGTTCACTTTTCCCTTCCTTTTTATACTCAAAAACATGCGCTCCATGAAGTGCTATTTTTGCACTTGCAACGCTGTTTGTGACTTCAATATAAGGAAATCCATTTGAAAAAGTTTTAAACTCTATCATCTTTCTTCTCCACTAAAATCTCTTTAGTATCTTCATAAGTTTTTGCTTCAAGAGTCAAAGAAAGCTTCTCATTTGTGATGTTTTCTACGACAATAATTGGAGTGAGATCATAGATATTTTGTGTGATTTTATAGCGTAAATCGAGTTCATCTTTGAAGGATAAAGGGTTGTAAATAAGCTCAGTTAGAGATGAAAAGTCTTTACATGTAAGCTCATTAAACTTTGACAAAGTAAGAAAACGGATCTCATCACGATTGAAAAAATGTATCCCTTCGATCTCAAATTCTATCCTTCCCTCAGCACGTTTTCTTGGCAGTGCCGAGTAAGAAAGTGCATACGCAGGAATGGAGTTTTTTTTGCCTTGAACAAGCTTACATGTAAGCTGTCTGTAGTTTAAAAATTTATGTTTGACTATCTTATATTCTTTGCCCTCATCTTCAAGTTGCATTCTTCTTTTGTAAAGTTCTAAACGTTCTTCTATGGAAGCTGGCATGATAGTTCCGCAGAGTGGAGAAAACATCTCATCCATCAGTTTGTCTTGAGCCTCTCTTTGCATTGTTAACCCGAAAATACAGCCACAATAATCCTGACGGTATAGCTGTTCCTCTTTGGTTACACGACTTTGGTCATTCGTTCCGCCGCCGCTTCTATAATCCACAGCAATAAACTCAACACCATTTTTTTTGTAAAACTCATCGCCTACACGTTTGAGCTGTTCTTGAGATTTGAGGGGACTAACAAGTAAGGTAGTCGTCATCTTTTTCTCGCCAAGTTCCAAGGCTTTATGCGCACTGACATCAAAGCGCTTGTCAAAACAGACTTCACAGCGTTTCCCTTTTTCAGGCTCTTTTTCTAAACCACGAACTGCAATCATCCAAGCTTCAAAGTCATATTCCCCCTCTAAAAGGTCGATGCCAAGCCTTTTACATGAACGTTGTACATCAAGATAACGGAGTTGGTATTCAGAGTAAGGATGGATATTTGGATCATAAAAAAAGCCTGTGAGTTTTTCTTCGGGAAAGTCATTTTGGAGTTTTTCTAAAAAAAAGTGGCTGTCAACGGAACAGCAGATATGTACAAGCATCGGTTTAAAAAACCGTTACTGTATAGATATTTCCCTCATCTTCATCAGCTTCAAGGAAGATCTCGATGGAATGGTCATCAAAATGACCTTTATAAAGGATAAGCATTCTATTTTCTTCATTGAACTTTGTAACGGTAAATGCTAGATTGATTTGTTCTAAGAAAAGGTAACAAATATCATAAGCTTCACTTAGATTTTTGACTGTAATATTGCCAAATCTTTCTTCTAAATCCTCTTCAAGTTTTGTAAAAGTTGCAAAAGCTTCCTTATCTTCAAGCTCTTGTTCAGATAAAACAGCGGCAGGTTCTTCCACTAAAAGAGTTTCTCCACAAAAAGGGCAATAAGAAAAAGGGATAAAAAAAGTGTTATTTTTTATCTCTTGCAGAGGATTCGAACTATTTTCGATTTTATAGGAAGATTGCAGTGAAACTCCTATCTCTGAGTTTTCTTTAAGATTGAGAGCGATATCACTCCACGAGGAGTGAACATCGCTCACATTTTGAAGATGTCTGATCCGTATATTGATCTCTTGTAATTTTACTTCAAAACAGTTGCACATAGTTCTAATCGATTATTTAGATTCTAAGATTTCAACAGTTTCGATTTTGTCTTTCATTTTTAAAGAATCCAAAACTGCCATACTTTCTGCATCTGTAGCTTCGATGCCACCAAATACTGTATGTCCGCCATCAAGGTGAGGACAAGGAACGAAACAGATGAAAAATTGGCTTCCACCTGTGTTTGGTCCAGCGTGAGCCATTGAAAGTGTACCTTTTACGTGTTTGTGTGTATTGAGTTTTGTTTCACAAGGGATTGACCAACCCGGTCCGCCTGTTCCGCTTCCTGTAGGACAACCGCCTTGAGCCATAAATCCTGGGATGACACGGTGAAAATCAAGACCATTGTAAAAACCTTCGCTTACTAAATGAGCGAAGTTTGTAACAGTGATAGGAGTTTCTTCAGGATAAAGTTTGATCCATAATACACCTTTGCTTGTAGTCATCTTCGCCCATTGCGCTTTTGCTAATTCAGTTTCATTGATTTCGTATTTTTTTAAGTCTTTTCCAAATAGTGCCATTGTTTTGCCTTTAATTATTTTATTTTTGCAATTATAGTCAAAGTTTTACAAGAAGTCTATTTTGTGTCATAATCTCGGCATGAAAATGAAACTTTTTTTTAAAACTATGAGCATTAAAAAAGCGAATATTATTACGATGATTATTATCTTTTTATTTAGTTTGCTCTTTGTAGGCTTGCTGGTTTCAGATATGTATCATGATTATGAAAAATCTTTGATATCTAGCCATCTAATACAAAATCCAAATATTTCTGATACAAAAATCTTAGAGCACAAGCAACAGATTTTAAAGTCTGTTTTAATTAAAACAATTTTAGCGATTGTGACTCTGTCATTTATCCTTTTTGCCGTAGCCCTTGGCTTTTTTAAGATATTTAACGCTTTTTTACAAAGAGATATTGAAAAGTTTTTGACTTTTTTTAAAGATGCTGCTCATAATGATAAAGTGATAGACGAAAAAACCCTGTTTTTTGATGATTTTAAACAGATGGTTTGGCACATCAATGAGATGCTCGATACTATTCGTGAGCAAAAGGAAACGCTTAAAGAACTCAATGTAAGTCTTGAAGATAAAGTAAGAGCAAAAGCAGGTGATCTCAAGCGTATCAACGAAACGCTGTTGATAGAAAAAGCGCAAAAAGATGAGATACTCCAAGCACAAAAAGAGTTCTTACGCTACACGGTTCATGAGACAAATACCCCTTTGAGCGTGATACTCACTAGCATAGAACTATTTGTGATGAAAAATCAAAAAGACAGACAACTCTCAAAGATAGAAGCGGCGGCTAAAAATATCTTTAATATTTATGATGATCTGAGTTACCTTGTAAAAAAAGATCAAGTGGAGTATCCAAAAATGGCTATTGATCTGGATCTTTTTTTAGTTTCAAGACTTGACTTTTTTGCAGAGGTTGCGGAGCTTTCAAAGGTCAAGTTTCTCTATCATACTGAGTTAAAGGGAAGATATATCTACTTTAATGAAACAAAACTCCAACGGATCATAGACAATACAATTACCAATGCGATCAAATACACTCTTGCAGATGAGAGTGTATATGTAAGCCTTAAAGAAGATGGAACTTTAATAGAACTTTCGATGGGAAGCAGATCAAAAACGATTCAAAATACTGACAAAATATTTGATGCTTATTATAGAGAAAATCAGTCTCGAGAAGGCTTTGGGATTGGTTTACAGCTTGTAAACAGTATATGCAAAGAGGAGAGCGTTTTGATATCTTTAGAGTCACAAGATGAGCGAACAACTTTTACATATAAATTTAAGATGATGGGTGAGTGATGAAGATTTTGCTTTTAGAAGATGAGGTAATGTTAAATGAATCGATCCAAGAATTTTTAGAGTCTGAGGGACATAGTGTCGATACTTATTTTGATGGACTCAAGGCTTTTGATGACTTAAAAAGTAAGAGTTATGATCTTCTTATCCTCGATATCAATGTTCCAGGCTTGGATGGACTGACTTTTTTGGAGCGTCTTCATGAGCTAAAAATTCACGCGCCCACTATCTATATTAGTGCATTAGTAGATATCGAGGATATTTCCCGCGCGTATAATCTTGGATGTTATGATTACTTGAAAAAGCCGTTTCATCTCAAAGAACTTGCTCTTCGCCTTGATAGGATCAAACTTTCAAATGAGGTGCCGCGAGTACATTTGCGTTTGTCAAAAAACTACAGTTACGATCAGGAACACAATACGCTTATATTTCAGGGAGAGTCGCAAGTTCTTACAAAAAGACAATCCCAAATCATCGATCTGCTCGCACGTAACCGTGGAAGAGTCGTAGATTTTGAACAGTTTTCCCTTTACGTCTGGGATGAAAATATTGTAGATAACGCAACTATTCGCGCAGAGATCAACCGCCTTAAAAAATCACTTCATGAAGATGTTATCATTAATGTACGCGGGATGGGCTATATGATAGACAAGCCATAATCACGCCAGCACTATCGGAACATAATATTTCAGCGAGAAAAAACCCTTTTCATTTAAAAAATTGTTCTCTTTATAGATGGCATAGGGAGGCTTATTTGTGGTTTCAAAACCGCTTGTTGGAAGCCATTCATGATAGATCTGCTGTATCAGTTTTAAGATATCATCATGATAACCTTGCGCACTAAACTCCGCATAGACTCCTGCATGTACTTCAAATGAGGGTAGTTTGATAGTAGAGAATTTTGTTTTATCTTCAACCTTAAGACAAGCGACATAGTTGCACTCTTTGAGTGGTGTGATAATGGGATTGTCATGATAGATGGCGATTTGCGTGTACTCTTCGATCTCCTCGCTTAAGACAAGTGCTTGGAGCTGTTGCCAACACTTTTTTATGCTCTCATCATAGCCGTGATGACGGATATAATAAACTTCAAATGAGGGCATCTTTTTGATTAGCGGTGAGAGTTTATTGTACTGGATATCTGAGGTCAAACCT
>CAISHH010000070.1 GCA_903885085.1 uncultured Campylobacterales bacterium | reverse complement strand
TACCTTGCCAACTGTTATCACCAACATACCAAAAATAAATACCTGGAAAATTTCCTCTTACTCCATCTTTTACACATTTTTCACATTGTCGTGATTTGAGTAAATTATTACTTCTCGTTAATAATATAAATCTTGATTTAATTTCATCTGCGCTCATCGAAGTTTTATTTTCATCTTCATTACTATTCCATCTTATTTGAGGAAATTTATGATCTACTTCTAGTTCTTTAGTTGGAAATTCCCTTAAAAACAAAGCTTCTTCATTTTTATATAATGTTTTTATTTTTTTTGATAATGCTTGTGGGATTCCTGAGCGAATTGTAGTATCTTCTAAAATTTCTAACGATTTTAATTTTCTATGTATAGTTTTGTTTTGACAAGTCTTACATAAAATTGTTTTATACCAATTACCCTTATCATCAACATCTATCTGAATACCTTGCTGTCTCCATACTTGCCAAGTTTTAGCTTGACCTGATTTCAATTCACACTTTGTACAGTGCCATTGTAAATCATTTAATACTTCCCAATCGTTATATGATGTTGTGTTTTCTTTAAATGGATTCACATTTTATCCTTTTGTTAGCCATATAATATCTGACAGAACTTCCCCTGCTCCAAAATCTAATTTACAAAGATTTTCACTAGAAAAGTTATTAACGTATGTATCTATTGATAATTTTAATTGCATTATTTCAGACTTCATTTTCCAGTGTTGCATTGTTACCCCATCATATAAAATTATAAATAGTCTATTTTTTAAGTGTTTTCTACCTTCTTGGCTTTGATTTTCGTATAGCCAAGTTATAACTTCTTTTCTATGCTCTTTTGAATATTTATATGATTGATTAAATCCTTTTGGAAAAACTGATGTCTTATGATCAAAGGGAATACCCTTAATCTTAAAATCCACTAATTTGTCATATGCATTGATATTAGGTTCCACATTTTCGTGTGATGAAAATATATCCTCTGCAGCCATTGCTGACCAAAAGTTATACCATCTGTTTAGAGCATAGTCTTTTAACTGTTGGTCAAATCCACTGGTCTGTTTCAATAGAGATTCGAAAGTGTACGTTTTGTATATAAAGTTTGTGTCAGTGTCCCAAGAATTAGATTGCTTTCTCCCCCAACTATATTGATATGGAAGCCTTTTTTTTAATTCTCTTTCTACTCTTGGTAAATCCATTTTTAAAACTCTTTCTTAAAAACATAAATATACTCATGTTTAAATATATAGTAATCACTATTTAAAGCTCTATATCTCCAAATACCGCCAACTCCGAGTTTTCCACGATTACCCTCAATATTTTTTACAATAGTTCCTTTTAGTTTTACTTTAAAATTTCTTTTTATCATGTCCATGCAGTAAAAACCAAGAGGTATAACTTCACTATCTTTATATACATCTCCAATTACTATGGCAAAATATCTGTTTTTATCTAAATATTTCAATGTATTTTCACAAATAATTTTAAACTGTTTTATAAATTCATCTATGTTGTCTATCTGAGATAAGTCATTCTCATTTTCTGTAAATTTCACTATATCCATATATGGTGGGTGCATCAGTACGAATTGAGCATTATGTGAGTTTAATTTTTGATTTGCTTTTTTGATGTTTTCATCTACTTGCAGAGTATCTAGTGAGTTACAGCTATTAATGTAAAAATTATCACTATAGTTTCCATCATTCATGCTAGTGTTTACATAATTTAGCATTTGAGGATTTATATCAAATCCAATATATTTACGATTTAATTTTTCACACTCAAAAAGTGTTGTACCACTGCCCATGAATGGTTCTAGCACTACATCATTTTCTTTTGTATATCGTCTGATTAATTGATTTGGGATTTGTGGTATAAAATTACCATGGTAAACATTTTTATGCTTACCACTTTTATCTCTCTCGTTTATGACCCAAAGAGAGTCAGTATTGATATCTGATTCTTTCCAATTTTTCATATCTAAGTCATTATATTTCATGGCTGAAATTTTATCCAATTGGAACTTTAAGACTTATATTTTATTTTAAGTTATAAATCTGTTAGCTTCCCATACTAAAAATTTGTGTTTTATATTCTCTTATTATAGTTGGATTTTGGTTATCTTCTGAAAAGTTTATCGTAACATGTAAAAATGTATATTTATTGACTTCATGTCTTACTCCAACAGTATGATTTTGTAATAAATTTTTTAATTTTTTAAGAGTAATTATATTTTGCGTCTTCTATTGTTTAAAATCTAATTCTAACTTAAATGGATGTTGAGCATGTAGAACTTTGCCACAGGCTTGATATACTTCGTTAAATTCTTTTTGAGATAAAGCATTTTTATAACCAATTGGAATTAAAACTGGTTGTTCAGTTTCATTATTTGGTGGAAATAGATGACTGGGAAATGGATAAAAAATAGTTGTACTAAACTGCTCGTCTGTTTATTGCTGTATTTTAACAAGATACGCTACAATCTATTCACAATTTGACTAGGATGGATATAATGCAAAAAGGATTCGTTCACACATTAAGAAATCTTTCTAACTCAAATCTTGATACCAAAATATTAATCCCTACATTTATAAAAGCTGCATGGCAAGTTCATAGAAGTATGGATATAAAACAACTTTCATCTCAAAGATTTCAAACTCTCATAAAACCTTTGGCATATATTTTATTTACACCAAGTAAAGATGAGATTGAACCTGCATTGATAAATATGCATAAGGAACTTGGAAATTCTCAGGAGATAGAATTTTTTTTCAAGAATACTTTTTACATAATATTAAATGTTTACATAAAGTCCCTGTATGGAACTGTCTCGCAATTAGATCAGATTCGTATAGTAGTAAATGCTATGGATGATTTTATTATATATGCATTAGATATTTACACTCACGCTCAAGATGTTAATGATCAGCAACAAGATCTTCTTGTATTATTCAAAAAGCTACAAACAAACGAACGAACTATTTCCGTACTAAATACGTACTATGGGGTACCGATACAAAATGAAGGAACAATACTCAAAGTAGGTACAGACAGTATCATTTTAAAAGTACCTTCTGTTCAAATTACAGCAGCAACATATGAGAATAAGACTCATATATTAAAAGCGAACGAGCTCCCTCATGATCTCTATGCAAAAGTAACAACAGAGTATTTAGATGGTGAGCTTGTATTAAAGCTGTATCAATTTGAATATCTTAAAAAAGATCTCTACTTGCGTAAAGAAGTCCGAGTACATCCACTTAAGAAGTTTACTTTGGATGTAATGCATGATGATGCATTATTTCAATTTGGTCTGTATGATGTGTCACTTGGAGGTATAGCCCTCTCAAGTAAGGATAAATTTGACTTTAAAAATAACAGTGTGACACTCTATTTTCCTGAAGAGATCATTAGTTATGATAGTGAGATTAAGGCGAGTGTTATTACTGTTTCTTTGCTCAATGAAAATAAGCTTTACCATGCTAAAATCGATCTAACAACGCAACAAGAATTCTATCTAAGCAGATATATAAAGAGTCAAGAAAGAGCAATTATAAAAATGTTGCAAAACGAAATTGTATAATTAACTCAATTTTCACCTCTTTTAATCTTTAATCGGGATATAAACATAGCCTTCACTTTGTTTGTCTATAAGCCCTATGGTTGCGTTTGGAGTGATTTTTACATAATTATAAAGCGTTGTCTTATCTATATTATTGTGTTTCATACCACTTTCACACATAAGAAATTCAACATTATTGTTTTTCGCTAATGTCGCAAGTCTTTGTTCTATCTCTTGGCTCTCTTTTACAAGTGCCGTGTCCTTTTTGTACGGAGAGTTGTCCAAATCTTTGATAAAAAATTTGTAAGCATCTCCGTGTATCACGACCGCAACTTTTAGCTCTTCGAGTTTTCCTTCGTAATAGCTTTTTTGATTTGAGATCCCTGAGAGCACTTTTTGTTTAAAAACTTTTGTATCTCCCGTAGTCAGATCAAAAACAACTTTTTTAACTCCATCTTCTGCATACAAAAAACCGAGCATTGCAAGAAGGAGCAGAATCTTTTTCATTCTGTTACCTCTTTTAAAATAGCTTCAAATTCTTCTTGCCCTTTAAGCAAAGATTCTTTTGCTTCTTTATCTTCCACTTTTGCACTGCTTAACCAGTTATATACAGCAGGAAAACCTATCACGATTTTGTCCTCATTTTTTTTCTTATACACTATCGTTGTACAAGGTGCAAATGCTGCAGCTTCTGGTCTACTTTTTGCAACCGTATAGATAATTGGAAGTTTACAAATAGAGTAAGTTTCATAAAAATCATACGGATTTTCTTTGCCGTCGTCTTGAAAAACATCTGCATCATAATCCATAGAAGCCGCCATCACAAAACCACGAGGAACAAAACCGCCCTCAAGACCCATCTCTAGTTGTTGTTTTGCAGCTTTCCAGTCACTACCATCAAGTTTTAGTTCATACATCGTTGCAAGGTTTCTACTCTCTTTTAAAGAATCTTCACTCAGGGACTGTTTTGCATTTGGCATCGCTTCTTTGATAGCTTTAATTGCTAATGTTTCTCTTTCTTGAAGCATAGAATTATTTGCGATTCCTATGATTTTCGCTTCAGCCTCTGAAGTCAATATGCTTACATGTAAGGTTTTTTCACCATTAGCTTGATAGATTCCTACACCCATTGGGATAAAGATACCCGCATGAGGAAACTGTTTTACAAGAGTATTGTCAATCTTAGGATTAAAAACTGTTAAAAGTGTAAACACTTTAAAGTCACTCTTTTGAAACTGTTTTGTAAAAGGCGTTGTCATCTCTGAGCGTATACCTGTCATAAAACCATTTTTGTGTAACGCTTCTTCTATTGTTTGGGGAGTTATAACCCCATTTGCATTATCTACGTCAAAAAGATGCAGATCTCCAGCGGCATGTAAAGCTACACTCATTAAAAGTGTAACAACTATACTAACAATTTTTTTCATTTCTTTTTCCTTTTTTTTGATTTATAAAGATTAAGGGACTATATAGACCCAACCATCTTGAACTCTTTCTGTAACTTCAACAATTCCCGCAGTTACAACCTCAACACCATCAATAAGCTCTTCTTTTTTAATATGTTTTGTTTGCATAGTGTTTCCACATGCTATAAACTTTACGTCATACTGCATGAGTGTATCAACTCTTGATGCAATCTCTTTGTTCTTTTTTAACACGGCTTCGATGCCATGGTAGTAAGCGACAATCTCCATATTTACTTTCTCAGGCCCATAAAACTTTAAGACATTGTTGGCACTACTTAAGACATGATTGATCGTTTCTTCATCTCCGCTATGGATAGAAAAAACAATTTTTCTGGGGTTATCAATCGATGGCAAAGGCTTTGCAAATGTTGTATCTGCATAAGCAAACAAACTCATCATAAAGATTGAGATTAGAATTTTTATCATTTGATGTTCCTTGTCAGGTCTTTGAAATCTTCAATATTCCAAGAACCCGGTATCTTTTTTAATATATTGTGATTTTCATCTACAAAGTAAAAAGTCGGTGTAAACGAGGTGGTTAGTCCTAAAGGAAGTTTTTCATTGTCAAGATTAATTTTGACAGGAATAAACTTTTTTTCTAGCCATGCACTCATCTCTTTATCTTCAAACACCGCTTTTTCCATGTTGATGCAGTAATGACAATTTGTTCGAACCACATCGATCATGATGGGCTTATGTGAACTTTTTTGTTCAAGAAGCCCCGCATCATAACTTTTCCATTGGGTAGCACCAAGAGAGATAACTGCCAATAAAAGCAAAATGGATATTTTAGTCATTGCTCCACTCCATAGTTCTGTAAGCTGTATCTATATTTTGTTTTTGCAGCGTATCGTACATGTGAACGTTCTCATATGAGGGCATCTTGATGTTTGATACAGCATCTTCGATATCCTTGCCATCTTCGATTGCTTTTGCTACCTTGTCTCTTAGTTCGACTAGATAGTTATAAGTAAACTCAAACGAAGTTGCATCTGTCTTAGTCCCATGTCCGCCTATAACATATTTTGCTTTCATCGCTTTTATCTTATCAAGTTCTTTTATCCATTCCAAAATATTGCCATCTCTTAATGATGGCAATCTATCGTTAAAAATGATATCACCGACAAAGATTGTCGAGATATCGGGTATGTAAACGAGAAGATCACTAGAAGTATGAGCTTTTTTATTTACACTGGTTATTACTATTTTTTTACCATCAATTGTGAATGTTTTTTCTTTATCTACAAAAATATTTGGAAACACTTGAGTCGTTTTTGTGTACGCATCTTTGCTGACATTTCTTTGCATTCTTGTTACTTCAGCTTTTGTCTCATCTTGAAACTTTACTGAGCCGATTATATTGATACCCAACTCTTTATAATAGCCATTTCCAAGCCAATGATCATCATGAACATGTGTGTTAATGACATAAGAAATAGGGAGATTTTTTATCTCTTTTATCTTGGAGTATGCTTGCACAGCATACTCATATGTAGGACCACTATCTACAACAAGATAACTTTTCCCCATATCAACAAAACAAGAGTTGACCATATTTCCGTTGTTATGTTTATTGATCTCTTCTGGAGACCCAAAAAAGCAATATGTAGTAGCATTTACTTTTTCGGGCTTCAATTTATAATCGAATGCATGGAGAGAATGAAAAAAAATAATGCAAACCAAAAGAAATCTCATGAACACAACCTTTATATAGTTTAATCTAGGCAAAGGGATAAATCCGCTTGCCCTATTTTTAGAATAGGTAATTTATCTCGAAACGGTATTCGTTGTATGAATTAATATCTTTACCTGCATATGTACTATAAGTCATTTTATCCGCACTTACAATTCCAACACGAAACTTTGCATCTAAACCTTTTGCGATTTTTTGACGAAGATCGATTTCTACAACCTTGCTATCCGCCTGTCCGCCAGCTAATTGTTTTTTCTCATCAAAATCTTGAGCCGCATAGCGAACTAACGTACTGAAACCTTTAAGGATTTTTGCTTTTCCAAAGTCATAACCTATCTCTGCATCATAAGTTTTTGTGTTTGCATACCAGTTATACTGAGCCATTGCACGTGTGTATCCACCAGTTGGGAATCCTCTCCATGGAGCTACGATATCTGCATCATTTGCAACTTGAGAATATGCGATTTGTGCTTTTAAAGGACCATTATTAAGAACCAAACGAGCCATACCGATTGAACCATCTAAGCTTTTTGGATTACTATAACCTAAGTTACTATGATATGTTGGAGTAGTTGTCCAAGTAACAAGTTTACCACTTAAAGCAGCACCACCGACATCACCGCCACCATTATCTATTTGTTGCATATAACGCGCACCTGGAGTTAAAGAGTATCCACCTGGTAATGGTATTTTATAATTTAGCTCTCCAGCAATATTTGATACAACATCTGGCACAGCTGTATAAGTAACATCAACTTTTAAATTATCAATCGATTTATTGTCAATATCTGCAACAATCAGCTTATGATTTACATCTTTACCAGCCTTTACAAAATTTGCATAACTTAAGCCTTGATGCACCATAGTGTCATCATTTCCGTTCCATGTAGCTTTCGCATTTGAAGAACCATCACCATAAGTAAGGACATCAGAAAAGGTAGAGTGATCACGAAGCTTTTCTGCTGTAAATAAAGCTCCACGAATCGTTGTCTTTGGAATCTCTTTTGTCTCAACAGTATAACCTTCAAACGTATTTGGGATCATTTTTGTATCGTTTGAAGCTGTCAATAGTGATTCAAAGATTTGGCGTCCCACTTTTACTGAAGTTTTAGAAATATCATATTGAAGATATGCTTGTCCAAGAACAGCCATGTAATAGTTACCAGTATTGTAAGCATCATAGCGACTAATAGTATCTTTTCCACTTTTCATATATGCTAAATCATTTGCATTATCTACACGCATCCCAACAAAAGGGCTATCAGAGTAGTAAAAACCTGCCGTCGCACTTAAACCTGCAAAAGGTGCAGTTTTATAAATAAGACTACCACCAAGACCAAGTTCACTATTATTTTTATTTTTACCTGTTACTTGATCTTTCCAATCATATTTAAAAGCATCCATACGTAAACGACCATAGAACATCCCTTTTGTAAAGGCATCGCTTAGATTATCTACACTGCTTGGAAGTACATTATATACCTCTTGCATACTATCTGTTAAATCACGTTTTGCTTTTTCATCATCTGCATTTGCCGAAGTTGCGAGAAGACATGCCAATGCCGCAGCTGCACTAAGTTTTAATAATTTCATTTCATTTCCCTTATTTAATTCAATAAAAAAATGCCATAATGTCTATGTTTATTTATGTCATTATATGCATATTTAAATGTAAGCAGAAGTTACAGCTTCTGCTTACAAAATCTACTTGCCTCGAGTCCCTTTTTCTGGACATCCGCAACTATAATCTACTATAGTCACATTGCCTTTATTGCTGACATCTACGACTTTTTGTCTTTTTATATAATCTCTTGTCACATCATACACGGCTCTAGTCTTCTCTTTTTGAAGATTTGCTCCTGCACTTTGTAAATTCCCACCCCATGAAGAAACAATATAAGTTTTCTTCAAATCTATCGGTTTACCACCAATTTTCAAGTTCGTGATACGTTTTCCAGCTTTATTTGCAACGGCGATATCATATGTAGCACCGCCAAGACGGCTCATATCACCACCTTGCTGATAGAGTGGATTTGCATTAAAAACATTGTCCGCAATATCTTCTAAAAGTGTCGCAATATGCTGACCTTTTAATTCAAATGTATAAACATTCGGATAGGTAATCCCACACATCTCATAAACATTATCCATCAAGATATCATCACCGGCTAAGACGGTTGTTCCCCATCTATATCCAGGTGTAAATGAGATATCACATTTCATCTCATCGATGATCGCATCGTTGATCAACTGATCAAAAGTCGAGAAAAATGTATCTCTTTTATAAAGCATATTTTTCGTTTTTCCAAGTACTTCATTGAACTCTGCATCAAAAGGCGCATAAAGTTCGTTGACAAGTTTTACTCCCGCTGGATCTGCTGGAATCATATGAGATGCCATTGGAACAAGCTTATACTCATAACCTTTTACTTTTCCATCTTTGATATCAACATCAAGACGACCAATATATTTGCCATGGCTTCCTGCAATAACTATTACAGTTTTGTTTATTGTGATAGGTTGAGGCGAAGGGTCATGTGTATGTCCGCTCAAGATAAAATCTATGCCGTTCACTTGACGAGCGACTTCTTGATCTACGCTAAAACCATCATGTGATAAAAGAACAACACAGTCAACTTTATGCTCATTTCTTAACTCATCTACATATTTTTGAAGCGTATCAAGTCTAAGCCCAAAGCTCCATCCTTGAGTAAACTCTTTTGGATTTGCTGTAGATGTAAACGGAAATGACTGACCGATAATACCGATCTTCGCTCCACCTTTTTCTTCGATAGTATAAGGTTTAAAGATTAACTCTTCAAAATCGTCTGCAAATGAATCATCACCGATAATATTTTGAGAGATGAATTTTGCATTTAACATACCAATGAGTTCTTTTACTCTTGCTTTTCCATAAGTAAATTCCCAGTGACCAACCATTACATCAACACCAAGGTAATTTTGCGCTTTGACAATCGCTTCTCCACCAGTTTTGAGTGCAACACCAGTTCCCTGCCAAGTATCTCCAGAATCTAGGAAAAGTACATTCTCATTTCCTCTCTCAGTTCTTACATGGTCAAGATAAGTTTTTATATGAGCAATACCGCCCATTTTTCCAAACTTCTTAGCCAAAACATCGAAATCCATATAGGTATCAAAATACGCATCAAGGCTACTTGGTTCAAGTCCATAATGTTTTGCAAATGCTTCACCACATAAAAACCCTGGAGTTCCGACAAGGTTTGGAGCAGAGATCAAAGTTGAGGGCTCTCTCCAATAAAGTGGTTTTATATGCGCATGAAGGTCACACATATGAAGCAATGTGACTTTTCCTTTTGCTTTAAAATCATACAAATCTTTTAATGATATATCTGCTGCAGATCTTGGAGCTGCATAGCCATTCGTAGCTACGCCAAGACCAAAAATCGCGGCGATATGCATAAAATCTCTTCTTGAAATTTCCATACTCGCCTCCTATCTTTTTAATCCAGGAATCGCAATAGCTTTTCCCTTCGCTTTATTCGTTACATACACTTCAAGACCGACCATTTCAGCTGATCCAAGAGGGATAACTGCTTGTAGAGCATTGTTCATACACCCTTGAAAACGGTGTTGCATCGTGCTTAATGATGACTTCGTCATTCTATATGCTGGCCATGTTCCGCCTGAGTTGTTCACACCAAGATCAGGAAGCGGTTGTGTTCTAAGAACAGAACCGATAACATCCGCACTGTGACAGCTTAGACAAGATAATCCTCTGCCGCCTCTTTGAGTATTAAATGTTTTTTCTCCCAAAGCATAAGCGTCTTTCATCTGCTGGTTGGCATTGACATCTATATTGATCTTTTCATCATTTGCAAGTGATTTTGTATAAGCGACCATGTTAAACATCTTTGGATCTTTCAGAGCAAATGCTTTATTACCGTTTGTTACCATAAGCGCTTGCATAACCTGACCAAGACCAACTACCTTTTTAAAATCCGGCAGATATCTTGGAAATCCTGCGATGAATGCAGGAAGCTTCTCTTCGCTTACATGTAAGAACTTTGCAAGGCCAGCGTCACCGCCGCCATACTTACTAAGAAGTTCTTTCCCATCTTGAACCATCATATCAGCAGGATTTGCATCCAATAAATCTGCATACATCGCACGATCCGCGTCACTCATAGCGAACTGTTCGCTAGAATATGAGAGTGATGCAAACAGAGCAACGCCTAACGTTATCTTTAATATGCTTTTCATAGCTTAGCCTTTAGGCTTAATTTCAATGCTACTCTCATTTACTTCGCCAGTGCTATCAGTAAAAGTAACTTTCAGATTTCCTGCTCCATTTACTTTCATGTAAATAGTAAATACAGGGTTCACTGATACAGATTCCCATACATTCATAGATGTGATGATCTTTCCATTGTAATCAAACTTCACACTGTTAATGTATTTTGCAGGAACAATTTGTCCTGTTTTTTTATCTTTACGCATACCAGTTTCCATCGGATGCATAACCATAAAGTCAACTTTGACGATTTCGCCATCTGCGTAGCTCTTTGGTTTGATCTTAATTAATGCTTTTCTTTCTTCCATAGTAAATCCTTTATTAGTTATTTTTTTGTAAATTTATGTTGGTTGGTGATCAACCACATCCACCGATTGTTACTTTAACACTTTGAGAATTCACCAAGAAAGAACCATCGCTCATCTCAACCAAAGCTGCTACATCTTGTGTTCCACCAAGTTTTACACGAGTTCCAAGGATAGCTTTTCCATTTGCCGGAGTAAGATGCATAGCAACACAACGGACATTATTGTTTTTTGTAGCAAATATATAAATTGCTTTGACATAATCACTCTCAGTCATTGGAGAATCAACTTCTACAGTTACTGGAACAACAGCACCATTTTCAGCAATTTCTGGAACTTTTAAATGTATTTTGTCTGACTTAACAGGTGTTTTTCCACCAGTGATAGTATCAAGTGCTTGTTTGTACGAAAATGCATTTGGACCTTTTGGTGCATCTGCTGCAAAACTCATAGTTGGTATAACTGCGCCGATAACTGCTGCAGCTCCTAATGTTTTAATAAAATCTCTTCTTTGCATAATTAATTTCCCTTCTTTTATTTTGGAGATACGATATATGACGCTATATCACATATTTCTCTTTGATTAAATAAGCCTGTAGTCAGGTTTATTGTCATGTGAGTATTTGGGTTGTCGATACGTGCATCAGCAATTTTTTGATACACAAATTGATCATTTCTTGCGCCGCTGTCAATAAAGTTCTTTTTGTAAGCATGAAGGTCAGGACCAATATTTCCAGCACCTTTTGCACCCTCAATGTTGTGACAAGCGATACAATTTCCAAACTGCTTCTCAGAACCGTCACTATTTGTTTTACTTAGTCCCTCTGGTGGAGTATCTTTTGTCTCACCGTTAAGATTATGAAAAATAAAAGCGCCTCTAGCGATTGCTTTTGGATCAGTTGAGATACAATCAGTTGGCATGGTAGATGCCTTCGCTGGGCCTAGTAGATCTTTTTGTATTATTTTACTTGCATCTGGACTTTCTATCATACTGCTATAATCAACAGCGAATAAAGAACATCCAAGAAGTAATGAAGCCATTAGGCTAGTTCTCATGTTACTTCCTCCTTATTTTGATTCGAGGGTAGTTTAACAGTCAAGTGTAAAATTTATATAAAATGGAGTTATTTTTGCAGATTTTTTTATTTTAATGAAGGGTGATGATTCTTTTTGGAAAAATATAGGTAAAAGTGCTCCCTTGTTTTAGGGCTGATTCGATAGTTAAAATGATTCCTTCTTTATCTATAATCGATTTAACAATGTTAAGACCAATACCAAAACCCCCTTTATTGGTATTTTCTCTATAGTACCTTTCAAAAATCTTTTCAACCTGTTCTATACCGACACCATAATCTTGAAAACTCATACTACACACATCATCTCTTACATGTAAGGATATTTTGATGATATTATTTTCATACGAATACTTGATCGCATTAGAAATATTGTTATCCACAACCCTCTGAAGCTCTTTATAGTTCATAAAAACTGAAATATTATTTTCTATATCACTCTCAATTGCTATCTCTTTCATAGAAGCGACATCTGAAAAATAATCTATTCTATCTTGCATAAATTTTGTAAAGTCGATCTCTACAGGTTCATGATCAATTCTGTTGTACTTTACGAGGTAGTCCATATCCTCATAAATATGCGATAAAACTTTTACGGCGGCTTTCATTCTTTGCATATATTTATTGGTCGGATTTTTTCTGTTATAAAGATCTATATTAACATTGATAATCGCTAAGGGAGTATTGATCTCATGAATGGAGTCTTTAATGAAATTATCAAGCTTTTGATTGACGAGTTTGAATGGTTTTGCAAAATTATTTAAAAAAAACATACTGAGCCCAAATACCAATAAAGCGATGGAAAACAAAATAGTGGCAACATTCTTATAAAGATCTGCATAAGAAACACTGTTTTTGACTATCAAGTAACTTGCACCGAAATATCTGTCTTTTGGAAGAGAGATAATTAAATATGCATCACTATCATCAATATGATAGCCCTCTTTAAAATTTTTAATATCATAATGAATGAGAGAAAAGATAGGCTTAAATCTTATATCATACAAACCCGATTGAAATGTCTGAAACCTTGGATACTCAAAATATGGATCATCTTGGTTAAACTCTTCCATAGATTTGATAATCATTAAGGATTTTTCTTTTAAAACTAACTCATTTTTTATGGAATAGATATTTTTCATATATATAAAATAAAAAAATAGTGGCGCTAATAAAATAGCCGCCACGAGTGCGGTATAAATAAAAGCATTTTGCATCGCGTATTTAAGATCGTTCAATGATATATCCTAAACCTCTTCGATTTTGAATGATCCCCTCTGGAATCTTTTGACGAAGATTTTTCATCTGTACTCGTATGGTCGCAGGTTCGACATATTCACCCCAAGCTTCATCTTGAATCGTAGCGATGGAGACAACCGTATTTTTATATTTGATCAACACTTCTAGGATATCTTTTTCAGCTTTTCTTAAAATAACCTCTTCATCATTTAAAGTGAGTTTTCCTTTGGTCATATTGTAGTTTACATTTTGTCCTAAATCAATACAATGGCTGTCATCTGTGTAGCAACTTTTATAGGCTTGAGAAATACGAAGTTCAAGTTCTTCAAGATCAAAAGGCTTTCGAATATAGTCACAACAACCCTTTTCATACCCTTGTCTAAGATTTGAGATATCTGTCATTGAAGTTAAAAAAATGGTTGGTATTTTCATATTTTCTTTATGCAGATTTTCCAAAAGTTGAAATCCCGAAAGTGATGGCACATTCACATCAAGGAGTAAAAGGTTGTAAGTTTTATCAAAAACCGCATTGTAGGCATCAAGTCCATCCATAAAAGCATCCACCGTGTGACCGATATCTTCTAAAAACTCTTTGATACTGATGCGTAAAGAGTATTCATCTTCTAACAATAAAATTTTCATTTAATTTTCCCATCTATATGTTTTACTGCCTGATTGTCCAGTATAAGTTGGATCAATTCATCTTTAGAATAATTATTTAGCTGTTTATGCGCTTGATTTGAAAAGTCCGCTTTATCTTCCCCAGACACAATATTTTTCATATAAAAAATATCAGAAGGATTATTGAAATCATAAAGATCACCACTTTGCATCTCTTTATTTTTTTGAATGTTATACAAACTGCCTCTTTTTACGTTGATTAAAAATGATATATCATCTTCAGGGTCTCTGAAATAATTTAAATATTTATCTGGCAAAATCATCACATATGCACCTATCGTTTCTCCCGCACCATTATGCATAGCTTCATAAAAGATATGTCTCCCCTTGGTTGAAAGAATTCTATTTGACTTCAACTGTCCAAAATCTATAGATTTGAGCACCTCAATATGTGCTGCATTATAGTTTCTGTTTGCAACTATATATTTATTGAACGTTAAATTTTCTTGCATCAAAACGGCAGTACTATAATACTTATCATCCATCAAAACGTATAAATCTATCCCTTGCGTTCTAAAATACTCCGTAATGGGTTCAAAAAAATCTATAACTTCAAAAAATCCTAAAAAAATATTGTTCTTATACATCGGAACGGTCGCTTTTAATCCTAACCTGCGACCCACTTCTATCGATGTTCTTGGAGTATTATGCGTTTTAAAATAATCAAGATCCGTTCGATAATCACCAAGTGGCATTCCTGCATAAACATCATCCCAACTTCTTGCAAAAATATTGTACTCACTCGTAATGATTTGTGCTTTTATTTTTGTATGGGTATTGGTTTCTATGTTTTTCGTAACATCTGAGAGAATACGATATCCCAAATCTTCATCATCATTTTCAAGTGCATCCACAAGAGCACTATTTCTAGACATAGCAAGCGCTAATTTCAAGGCATCCATTTGATTGGTTTTGAGTTGATCATTTAACTCAAGCGTTAGCTGATCGAGGACATGTTTGAGCTTGTCTTCTTTTACTTCAAATCGAAAATAGAGGAAGATCACTGTGGTTACTACAATTATAAACACAAAAATCGCTATCAAAAACTTATATTTATACATTATTTATACACTTCACCTTTTATGAGATTATATCACGCTAAAACTAAAAATAATTTCATTAAGGAATTTATGGTCAATGAGTAAATATGAAGTTGAATATTATAAGAAAAAAAGTGAGAAATAATCGTTAGATGTAAGGCTTTGAACCTTACATTATTTCACTAAAGCGATAGCGTCTATCTCTACAAGTGCATTTTTTGGAAGAGTTTTTACAGCGACTGTTGAGCGTGCTGGTTTGTGAGAGCCAAACGCTTCTGCGTAAAGTTCATTGACAATGGCAAAATCATCCATACTTGCCAAAAAGATAGTCGTTTTTATTACTTGATCCAAGTCGCTTCCAGCTTCTTGAAGTACGGCACTAAGATTTTTTAAGACCTGTTTTGTCTGAACTACGATATCATTTTCCAGCATAACACCCTCAGCCGTCAAAGCTATCTGTCCTGAAGTATAGACGATGCCATTAGCTACGACTGCTTGAGAGTATGGTCCGATTGCTGATGGTGCTTTTGTTGTTTGTACAAATTTCATAATTATCCTTTAATATATTTCTATGAGTCGTTTAAAAACTTTGTAAAGATCTTCCACTTCTTTAGCGGTCGTTCTCTCGTTTATGGAGTGAATTGTATCATTTTTCACTCCAAATTCTATCACTTCAACTCCACAAGGTGCAATAAAACGGGCATCGCTTGTGCCTCCTGCCGTGGAGTATTTTGTTTTTACGCCCGCTATCTCTTCTATGGCTTTGTCTATATCTTTAACAATTTTTGTGTCAGAATTGGTCACAAAAGGATAAGCAGTCTGATCAAGGGAAAGCGTATAATCCATCTCTTTAAAATGCTCTGCTATAAAAGTTTCTATCTCTATTGTTGTTGTTTTTGTAGAATTGCGAACATTAAACATCATCTCTAAAGAGTTTGGAGTTACGTTTGTGACTTGCATTCCAGAACGAATATCGGTGATAACAAATTTGCTTGGTGCAAAAAACTCATCTCCATGATCAAGATCAACTCCTGCAATTTTTTCAAGCACTTTTGCTATCTGATGAATCGGATTAAGAGATTTTTCTGGATACGCGGCATGCCCTTGTTTACCTTGGATCTTTAAAAGTCCATTGATAGAACCACGACGACCTACCTTAATGGCATCTCCAAAAACATTCTCACATGTAGGTTCAGCAACAATACAGCTATCAGGCATCAAATCATTTGCTTTAAGATATTTCAAGACCTCTAAAGTACCATATTTTCCTGGGCCTTCCTCATCCGAAGTCAAAAGTAAAGAAAGTGTTCCATTAAACTCTTTTGTCTCTTTTAGAGCCTGTAAAAATGCCGCCACGCCACTTTTCATATCCTGTGCACCGCGACCATAAATGTAGCCATCTTTTTCCAGTGCAACATAAGGATCACTTTCCCAGCCTGTTCCTGCGGGAACAACATCCACATGTCCGGCAAAACAGAGATGTTTTCCTTCACCGAATTTTTTATAAATAAAAAGGTTTTTTACCCCATTTTTATCTATTCTCACAGCCGTATATCCTTGCAAATATTTAGCTATAAAATCGAGTAATCCACCATCATCAGGCGTTTCACTCTTCGCATTTATCAGATATTTAAATAGTTCTATTATTTGCATTACTCATCATCTTTTTTATTTTCTAAAAATTTTTCTCTTTTTGTCTCATGACTCCAGCCACCACCAAGCGCTTTATAGAGTGTTACATCTGCGATAAGTAATCCTGAGGCAGCATCTGCACCTGAAAGTTTGGCATTTAAAAGAGCTTTTTGAGCGTCAAGAACATCTAGATAACTCGCTGTTCCATGATCGAACTTTTTAGTTGCTATCTCTAAAGCATTTTGGTAGGCAACCACTTCTTGATTTGTCGCATCACGTTTAAGAGTAGATATTTTGATAGTTTCTAAAGCATCAAACACCTCTTTATAAGCGATCTTAACAGCTTTTTCGTAAGAAATAATTGCGGCTCTTTGATCTGATTTACTCGCTTTTACAGCTTGTTTGATTCTTCCAAAATCAAACAAAGGCACATTAATACTCGGTCCAAATCCCCACGCTAAAGAGCTACTTTGCATCAGTTTATCAAGCGTTTGACTTTGAAATCCATAATTGCCCGTTAATGAAATACTTGGAAAATAAGCCGCTTTTGCAACACCCACAAGTGACGTTTTAGACTTTAGATTTTCTTCTGCTGCCATTATATCAGGACGGTTTTGTAAAAGTGATGCTGAAAGACCCGATGGGATATTGATCCCTTCAGGTAGGGTTTTTGAACTCATTAAGACATTTTCAAATATCTCTTTTGGATTGCGTCCCAAAAGAAGGACCAAAGCATTTTGTACTTTTATCCTGCTTGATTGTATCGTCTGCATCATAGTATTTGCTGATGCTACTTGTGCTCTTGCTTGCGCTACTACAAGCTCATCTACAACTCCGTGTTTAAGTTGCTTTTCTTTGTAATTCAGAGTATCTTCATAACTTTTTAGACTCTCTTTTGCGATACGCAATTGTTCATTAATAGAAACAAGGTTAAAATAGTAATTTGCCACATCACTGACAAGAGAAATCTCTAGAGCATCTCTTTGTGCATCAGTTGCAAGAAGTGTCGCGAAGTTAGCTTTTTCTTGATTTCTTACTTTTCCCCAAAAATCTAGCTCATACGCCACTGAAGTTGAAAGAGCAAAGTTATTGTAAGTACCGCCAAATGAACTTGGATAGGCATTTAAACTCTTACTTTGACGTGTTGCACTTCCACCAAGATCAATCTCTGGATACATCTGAGCTTCACTAATTCCATAAAGAGCTCTGGCTTTTTTGACATTTTCTACGGCAAGTTTGAGATCATCATTATTTTGAAGTGCCTCAGTGATGAGTTTATCAAGATTTTGATCACCAAAACCTCTCCACCACTGAGTATCAATATTGGCACTTTTTTTACTTACAGAAGTTGGAAGCGCCATATCAGGCGTTTTCATCTGTGGCGCAAATGAACAACCAGCAAAAAATAACATCGCAAAACTTAGTAATATTTTAGTTTGCATGACTATCTCCTTTAGCAAAAAATCTCTGTTTAAAACTCATAATCAAATAATAAAAAAGCGGTACAAAAAAGATACCAATCATGGTCAATGCTATCATTCCCCCAACTACAGTCGTGCCGATAATATGGCGGCTGTTTGCTCCAGCTCCTACGCTTAAGGCCAAAGGCAAAGAACCCATAATAAATGCAAAAGATGTCATAACAATCGGACGAAAACGCACTTTTGCACCCTCAACAGTTGCATCAAGAAGTGAATGCCCACTTTTAAGTTTTTGCATCGCAAACTCTACCATCAAGATGGCATTTTTTGCTGAGAGTCCTACAAGAGTGATAAGTCCAACTTGGAAATAGATATCGCTCTCGAGTCCTCGTAACCAAAGTCCTAAAACTGCTCCAAAAAATGCAAATGGAACAGCCAAGATAACCGCAAATGGAATACTCCAACTCTCATACAAAGCCGCAAGAATTAAAAAGACAAAAAGTATCGCATATACAAATGCCATATTTCCACCCTTTTCTAAACTTTTTTCTTGATACGCTGTTCCTGCCCAACTGATAGTATATCCATCTGGCAAGACAGACGCGGAAACTTCTTCTATCGCTTTAAGCGCATCACCAGAGCTATATCCCGGTTTTGCCTGACCTGAGATTTTTGCCGCATCAAACATATTGAAGCGCTGGATGACACTTGGTCCTATAACACGGGTGATCTTAGCCACTTCACTAATAGGGACTAAATTTCCATTGGAAGATTTAACAAATACATTATCATAACTATTTGTATCTCCGCGATATGGCGCATCTGACTCTACATCTACATGATATGTACGACCAAAAAGATTGAAGTCATTGACATAAGAACCACCAAATGATGCTTGAATCGTTGTAAAAATATCAGCAATGGAGATACCAAGGGCCTTAGCTTTTTCTTTATCGACTTCCACCTTATACTGTGGTACATTAGTATTTAAACTTGAACGTACGCCCATAAGCTCAGGACGATCAGATGCTTTTTTAATGATCTCATCGACATAATCATTTAACTGTGTCACATCACCACCGGTGCGATCTTGCACATACATCTCAAATCCGCCTGTTGTACTCATACCGCGAATCGGAGGAGGTGTCACTGCAAACAAAAAGGCCTCTTTGTTTTGTGAAAATTGCCCCATAAGTTTTTTCGCAATTTCATCTGCACCGAGCTCAGCAGACTTACGCTTATCCCAATCTGTAAGGTGCACAAAAGAGATTGCTGAATCTGTTTTATAAGCAAATGTCGTAATATCAAGACCCGAAAGTCCTGCTGCTTTTGTGACATTTGGATTTTTCAAAAGTGTATCTCCAACCTCATCAGTTGTAGCTTTCGTCCTTGATAAAGAAGTACCTGGCATCATATTTTGAATCACCATGACAACCCCCTGATCTTCATTTGGCACGAGTCCAGTCGGAAGTTTTTTAGAGAGCATATACGCCGCACCTATCATCACGGCAAAAAGGATGAGATTTAAAAATCCAAGTTTAATGATACGCTTCACACCTGAAGTAAAACTAGATGTCGCCATATCAAAAAACTGATGAAATTTTCTTATAGGCCAAAAAGGTGTCGGCTCTTCATGTTTTAAAAATAGCGCACACAGTGAAGGCGTAAGCGTAAGAGCAACGAGACCAGAGATGCCAACAGACATAACAATAGTAATAGCAAACTGCTGATACAACTTTCCGCTAAACCCACCGATAAACGAAGCCGGAATAAAAACAGCAGAGAGAACCAAGACAATAGCCACAACCGGTCCTGTAATCTCACTCATCGCCTTGATGGTAGCATCTTTGACACTCATGTCTCGATTTTCGTGTAAGATCCGCTCAACGTTTTCGATAACGACAATGGCATCATCGACAACCAGCCCAATGGCCAGAGTAAGCCCAAAGAGGGTAAGAAGGTTGATAGAAAATCCAGCGGCATAAAATCCTGCGAACGTCCCGATGATAGAAACAGGAATCGCAATAACAGGGATGATAGTTGCTCTTACATTTCCTAAGAAAAGATAGATAATTCCAACAACAAGTAAAATGGAAAGTCCTAAAGTATAAACAACTTCCGTAATCGACTGTTTTACAAACTCTGTAGGATCATACGGTACACTGATCTTTATATCAGAAGGGAATTTTTTTGAAAGTTCTTCGACTGTTTTATCAAGCTCTGCTGAGACTTTCAGTGCGTTTGCTCCCGGAGAAAGGAAAATCCCCACTGGAATCATTGGCTCTTTGTTGAAGGTTGCTTTAAAAGAATAAGTTTCCGAACCCAGTTCCACTCGTGCTACATCTTTAAGTCTAAGCGCTGAGCCATCTGGATTTGATTTTAGGATGATATCGCCAAACTGCTCTGCATCTTGAAGTCTTCCCTGAGCTTGAACCGTATACGTAAATACCTGATCTTTTGCTGTTGGTTCTTGTCCTAATTGCCCTGCTGAGTACTGATTATTTTGACTCTTTATTGCATTAACGACATCAGTAACACTCAGACCAAAGTTTGCAAGCTTATCGGGTGCGAGCCAAACACGCATAGAATAATCTTGATTACCAAAGATATGTGCATCACCAACACCGGGAATACGTTTTATGTCATCCAAAACATTGATAGAAACATAGTTTGAAAGGTAAACAGTATCATGCTTTTGATCTTTTGAAGTAAAAGCAAGAACTTTGAGCATATCTGGAGATTGTTTTCGTATGCTTATCCCTTGATCGCGAACAGATTGAGGAAGTGAACTAAGTGCGAGTTGCACACGGTTGTTAACATCAACATTTGCCGCATCGGGATCTGTTCCTATTTTAAAAAGAACACTAATAGAGATAGTTCCACTTGGTGAAGCCGTAGAGGTCATGTAAATCATGTTATCCGCGCCGTTAATCGCTTCTTCAAGTGGTGCAGCAACAGTTTTTGCCAGTGTCTGAGCGTCCGCTCCCGGATAAGTTGCACTCACATTAATCTGCACAGGAACAACACTTGGGTAAGCTTCAATAGGGAGAATCTTAATAGATATAAAACCTACAATAAGCACTATGATGGAGAGTACCGCAGAAAAAATCGGCCTATTGATAAAAAATTTAGAAAACATCTTTTTGCCTATTTGTTGAGTGTTTTATCGATGATGACAGAAGCACCCGGTTTGATACGAAAGAAGTTGTTCACAACGACTACATCTCTTGGCGATACACCCGCGATTACAAAGTTTTGACCCGCTGTATCTAAAATTTTTACTGGTTTTGCAACCACTTTTCCATTGACTACTACAAAGACCGTAGTTCCAAGAGGATTTTGTAAAACAGCTTTTTGTGGAACTGTCATAATATTTTTAGAAACGATGCCCATTATCCTCACTTTTGCAAATGTACCTGATAAAAGAGAGAGGGAAGCATTATCAAAAACAGCGCGAGCTTTAAGTGTAGAAGTCGATTTATCTACACGTGAATCGACAAAATCTATCTTGCCAAGTGTTTGATAAGGCTTGCCATCTACTATAAGAGAAGCTTTGAGATTTGCACTTTGGATGTGAGACCAGTTCCCTTTTTGAAGTTGATATTTTTGCTTTATTGCACTGATATCAGGGATAGAAAATTCCGCATAGATAGGATTTGTCTGAGTAATGCTTACAATCGCTGAGCCCTCTTTTACAAGGTCTCCGACATCTACCATTTTCATTCCAGTCACTCCGCTGATAGTTGCGCGAACATTGGTATATCCAAGATCTACAGAGACTTTATGCAATGCTGCTTTTGCAACATTTGCACTTGCTTTAGCTGTTTGATACGCATAAAATGCACTATCTTTATCTTGATCGCTTATCGCTTTGTCTTTGAAAAGTCCATTTGCACGATCCCAATCTTTTTGTGCTTTATCAAGCTTTGCATTTTCAAGCTGTAGATTTGCTTTTGCACTCTCAACGCTCGCGGCATAAGTATCTGGCTCTATTTTATAAAGCAGATCTCCCTTACGAACAGATTGCCCCTCAGTGTAGTATTTTTTTTGCAATACTCCTGTAACTCTCGCTGTAATCGTCACATCTTTGACAGATACAATGCGCGCAGGATATTCCAGAGGAATCTGCATATCTTGTGCGGCGCCGACGATGTAAACATCAACTTTTGGTGCTGGCATTACAGCAGTAGATTTAGCATCTTGCGCGAAAAGAACGCTTCCTACTAAAACACTTCCTATTAAAACTGTGTTTGATAAATATCTACTCAATAACTTCATCTATTTTTCCTTCATTTATATCAACTTTTTTACTTTTTTCGAGAATGGTATCTAGCACTTTAAAAAAAGTCTCTATTTCATTCTCTGTCAATTTACTTTTTATAGCTTCATTAAATTTTTGTGCCATCGGTATTGCAGATTTTAATATCTGTTCTGCCTGTGGCGTTAATGAAATTCTATTTGCCCTTTTATCACTCTGAAGATCTTCTCTAATAAGCAAACCTTTTTTTAAAAGTGAATCAATCGACCTGCCAACTGTAGTCTTATCTTTACCAAGAAGTTCAGCTATTTGTGTCTGTGTAACTTCATGGTCTTCACTAATAATTTTTAAAGTCGCGAATTGCTCTGCTGCAACACCATATGCCGGCTGTAAAAGTTTTGTAAAATTTGTTTTCATCGTCGTTGCTACAAGATTTATTCTATATCCGATAGAATCTTTTAGCATATAGGCCATACACACTCCATCCAAATCATAAAATTTTCAAAATAGTAGCATATGCAACTTTAATAAAATTTAAAATAAAAATCTAACTCTAGTTAGTGTCTAAAAATCCCAATCATCTAACGGCGATCTGTTCTCTTCTATGATATTTATTTCAAGTTCCTCGTCCTTACATGCAGAGTGCCCAGAGGGTGTAAGCATTTTTGGACTTTTTAATATCTCTTCATATTCAAGCTGTAAACCTTTGGATGTCATGACAAATCCGCTGACCTTCACTTTCCCATCGTGGATCAGTCTGTGATGTTCCCTGCAAAGAGGAACAAGATTGTGTTTGTGGTCTTGATGAAAATGCCCGATAAAACCAGCTTTATCTGAAAGTGACTGCCCAGAGATATGATGCACATCTTCTGCTATCGCGCCACAGATAATACATTTTGTCACATATAATTCTTTATTGTACTTACTCGTTTTTTTCTTCACTAAAAGTTCAAGCTCATCAAAATCGTTTGCAAGGCGTTTACGGATGGAGTTTGCCATATCTAAAAACTCCTCGTCCATGTGAAGCGATTTTGCAAATTCCAAACCGTAAATACTGCTTCCGCTTCCAGACTGAAGGATACGATTAAATAGAAGGATATCTTTAACTTCATCATACTCTACACTCAAATGCAGATCGACCACATTTTTAAGGCGGGTGAGCTCTTGCATAGTAGAAAGCTGATGCAAGTGTGTAGCAAAAAGAAATATGCTTCGAAGTTTGGCCAGTTTAATGATGGCACTTGCTACGATGGCAACGCCTGAGAGCGTTTCCGTGCCGTGAGATATCTCATCGCCCAGCACTAAAGATTTGACAGTTGCACGATTAAAAATATTTTTAAGTTCTACCATTTCCACAGCAAAAGTTGAAAGCCCTTTTGCCAAGTTATCACGCGAGACGATGCGGGTAAAGATGGACTCAAAAAGAGAAAATTTCATCGCCGAGGCGCTCACAAAAAATCCGCTTTGTGCCATCAAAATAGCGATGCCGATACTCTTCATCAAAGAAGATTTTCCACTTGAGTTGATACCATACAAAAGTACACCGTTGATGTCATGACCATCGTGCACATGTACGTCAAGCATTACTGTTGTGGGATATGGCAAATCCATATAATCACGATTTCCCATCACAATGTCATTTGGTATATAGATGCCTCTGCTTTGTTGTAGTTCAATAAGCGGATGGCGCAACTGCATAATCTGCATAAAGTTTTCATCTCCGCTGACATCGATTATCATCGGACGAGAATGATTATAAAGTTGAGCTACTTTGGAAGAACTCACAGCCACATCCAAGTCAGCGACATACCCGATAATACGATCAAAAAGCAGCGCGTAACGATGTTCATATACACTTTGAAGTTGAGTATATCGCTCTTTTACAAGTGCCACTATCTTAGATTTATTTCTCATAATCTTATCTGAGAGTTCATCTAAAAGTGGCGAGGTTATCTTGACATTGTTAGTAAGTTTCTTCACACTAAACTCATTAAAGCTTACATGCAAGCCTTCTATATCAATGCTATGAGTTTTAAAAACAGCTTCGATGAGCGAATATCTATTTTTACTCAGCGTGATATAGTAGCCCTCTTTATCGAGCACGCCAAGAGCCACACTGCCTGTAGAATTATTTGAAGTGACTCCATTTATAAGAGTTTGGATAGCGTCCATGATAATATTGAAACTCTGCAGCATCTTGGCATTTTCATATACAAGCGTATCCACTCCAGAATCTACGCCTCTCATCAAAAAGTTCTCATCGATGGTGGCTTGCGTAAAACGTCGTGAGATATCAAGATCGATACTCTTATAAATATCGCGCAAGAATTCATCTACTTCACTCTCACTAAAAGCGGCTTTTTGTATCTTATGCTTTTTGATGTAATCCATCAACTCTTTCACATTTATCATCGACTCATATATGTGATTTATCTCAAAAGGATGCAGACGTCCAAGATCAAGACGGCGAGAAAGACGTTCTAAATCATAAATTCCCCGCATTGTCTCTTCAAGATATCTTGTGTGAGAGTTGACTTTTTCTATCAAGTTATAACGGCGTGTAAGCTCTTCATTTTCCATGATAGGATTTAAGAGTCTCTCTTTTAGTAATCGTCTGCCGATAGCTGTAGCACTTTTATCAAGCATCTTTAAAAGCGTGATCTCATTACGATCTTTTGAGATGATAGAGAGCTGTTCAAGGGCATTGTTTCCAAGATACATGTAACGACGATTATCAATGATATGAGGACGGTCAAGTTTTTGGATAATATGAACATCATGCTCGATGACAAAGTGCACTAAAATAGCTAAAGATTGCGAGATCATAGGTGAGCGTTCTAGGTCTAAATGTTCTATAGGTGAGAGAAGTGATTTAATCTGATAAACTTTTTTAAAAAGCTCATTTTGATAATCAATACGTGGGATCTCATGATTGACGGTATAGTGATAATGTTCAGGGATTTCCAAATAGTTTAACACTGCCCTTTGGTCATCCACACCATCTAAAAATGTGAGTACAACTTCACTTGTCTTATAAATATTTAAAAGATTAAAGACTTCATCAAGTGCATAAGACTGGTCTTCACTACTCCCGTGCGTTTCATAAAGCCAAGTTTTTCCCGTCGTGATATCGATAGCGCTATAACCTACAGTAAACATTCCTCTATGTTTATCAACCAAAAGTGAGACGATATAATTGTCATCATTATCTATCGTATAATCAAAGTTTGTACCAGGAGAGATGATCTGTGAAATATAACGGCTGATTTTAGGAGGTTTTCCGCGTTGCTTCACAACAACGACAGTATATTTTTGCTCTTGAATAAGACGATTTAAGTAACGTTCAAATGAAACAGCAGGGACACCTGCCAATAAAGGATTTTTTGCGGAGTTTTCTATAATAGATTTATTTTTTTTAGTCAGCTGGATATTTAAAAGTTCGGCTATTTCTTTTGCTTTGCCTATCTGCTCTTCGTCATTATTGACTTCATAAACTTCAAAAAATGTTCCAATCTCCATAAATACAACAGTATCATTTCCATATTTCTCCTCAAAGTGATTTTGAAGATCGAAATATATCTCGGTAAGCAATCTATTGTTTTGGTTAAATAATGTATCTATTTCTGATGACAACATTGCAGTCTTTATCCATTTTTAGCGTAATTGTAACGTATTAGCGCTAACATCAATATTACATAAGGCTACAAGAGCTATACTGCAGAAAAATATTTATTATAAAGGCAAAAAGATGACAAGACCTAAACCTCTCAATGAAGAGATTTTTTTTGATGGAAAAACTCTTATATCAGAAACAGATACAAAAGGAATTATCACTTTTGTGAATAGAAAATTTGTAGAGATGAGTGGATACACAAAAGAGGAAGCTTTAGGTCAACCACATAGTATTCTTCGTCATCCAGATATGCCGCGTGCCGCTTTTGCAGAGATGTGGAGAGTTATCAAAAGTGGGAAGATGTGGGAAGGTTATGTAAAAAATCTACGAAAAGATGGAAAGTTTTACTGGGTAATTGTCAATATAATCCCTAAATATAATGAAGAAAACAATATAGTTGGATACACAGCATCAAGAAAAGTTCCAAACAGAGATCACATCGATAGAATTGCTCTTCAATATAAAGAGATGATAGAAAAAGAAAATTAAAATTATTTGATCAGAGAGTAGTAGAGACAAAGAATGCAAATAAGAGAAATCAAACTAGTAGAATTACCAGTGGCATATGAAATCATCAAACAATATATGAAACATTTAACATAT
>CAISHH010000069.1 GCA_903885085.1 uncultured Campylobacterales bacterium | reverse complement strand
TAAAAAGATTATTGAAAAGCTTGAAATTGATTATGAAACTTTTTTCGCAATTTTAGAAGAGTTGCAAAATTCAGGTATTATGAGACGCTTTGCATCTATACTCAATCACCGAAAAGCTGGATTTAGTGCTAATGCAATGGTTGTTTGGGATGTGGATGAGACACTTGGAGATGAAATTGGGCAAAAAGCTGCAGCTTTTAGCGCTGTGAGCCACTGTTATTTACGACCGAAATATGAAAATTGGCCATATAATCTTTTTACTATGGTGCATGGCAAAACAACAAAAGAGACTACGAGTATCATTGAAGAGATGGCGCAAGAGATTGACGCTAAATCGTATATGCCTCTTTATTCCTCTCGGGAATTTAAAAAGGTAAGAATCGAATATTTTACACCTGAGTTTGAAACTTGGGAAAATACTTATAAAACAAAGGAAATATCATGAGTAGTTTTTTTGAACTAGAAATTGCATATATTGTCATAGGAATCTTTTTTTTGATTATCACCGCGATTGTAACGACACAATCAAATCTGCCAAAAGCATCTTTTAAATATGGGATGATTGGGGTTTTTTCAATCTTTGCACTTATGATTGCGGGACATTATGCTATGACGAAGTCACGAATGAATGAAGTAAAAGAGATTTTTAATAAGGGTGGTACGGTCGTTTGTGAGAACAAAATGCACAAGACTATTTCACAATCTGTTTTAATTTCGAAAGCGTTGGAATGGAGACTTGAAGGTGATCTTTTTGTATCGTCAAATGTTGTGCGTGATTTTCATACCTCGAGATGTGTTGATTACGCTCCAATCGCACCAAAAAAATAGGGACGCTTCATGGTTGCTATATTAAAGCGTTATGGTGTTGCTCTATTAATCCTTCTATTTGTGGTAGGACTCATGCTTATTGGTACACACTTCGTAGAAGATTTTGGTAATTCTATGATGAAAGACAGCAATATTACGATGAAGCCAAGAGGGGAGAAAGTGGTCTTATGAATCTCTATATTTTAGTGGCAACAGGTATTGTATTAAGTATGATTTTTCATTTTATCGGCGTGTATGCAAAAGCAAAGTATATAGTTTGGATTATGCTTGTACTCATGTGGGCAGGTTCAATAAGTTTTTCCATGAATGAGATCTCTCCTAAAGGGTATGATTATATCAATAAGGTCAAAGGCCAATATCAAGACGTAGATGCTCAAATTAACAAAGCACTACCTCATATATCACTTTATGAGATGCTTGAAATTAAAAAAAGTTATGATGAACACCAAAAAGCTACGCATTAGTATTATTGGATGTGGATGGCTGGGCAAACCGCTTTACAAGACTCTTCGCGAAAATTATGAAGTCTCGTGCTATACGAGACGGCAAGAGGAAATATATTTAGATCATTATTACTACAATCCTCCAAAAAAAAGTTTATTTTGGGATTGTGATTATCTCATCGTTGCAATCTCTACAAAAGATAATTATCTTGAAACTCTCAAACAAATAACCTTCCATGCAAGCACCAATGCTGTGTTAATACTGATGAGCAGTATCTCTGTCTATAGAGAATATGATTGTGAAATCGATGAGGGCAACCCCATAACTCAATCAAGTAAACAGGTTGAAGCAGAACAGCTTCTTCAGAAGCTACGAGATAAACTCATTATTCTTAGACTAGGTGGCTTAATGGGAGATGACCGTATTGCAGGTAAATGGAATAAGGTGTCTCTCTTTACGGATGGTTTTGTGAACTACGTGCATCGCGATGATGTTATAGGAGTTGTTGGGGCGATTCTTTCTAAAAAGATAGAGCAGGGCGTATATAATGTTGTAGCGCCACAACATCCTCTTCGTTCAGTTGTCCATGATAGTAATTCAAAAAAATTCGGATTTGAGATAGGTGTGTTTAAAGAGATGAGCTATCGGAAAATCTTTTCTACTGCACTAGAACGAGATATAAAATATAGTTTTCGTTATTCTGATCCACTAAAGTTCTGGTAATCTCGTTTCAATCTCCTACAAGCAAATACAATCAAAAGTTAAAATATTATATTAGTTTCAATACGTTGACTAATGTCAAAGTATTTCTTTTTGAAATACAATAGACTACTAAATAGCAATCTAATATTATAGATAGCAAGAGGAGGATGTAGATGATTGAGTCAATGATGCGACCTGAAATAGCTTTAGGTGACTTTTTACCGATCTTTGTTTCATCGGCTTTTGTTTTAGTATTTGGATCGTTGTATGTTGGTGTGTATACGGCAGTAAAGGTTAAAATGCTTAAAAATTGGGTGATGCTTTTTGCATATCTTTTTTGGTTTTTAACTTGTTATATGCTTTATATAATGGGAAGTTTAATGCATGTAGGCGAGTTTACAGTAAAAGTATTAGTAATAGCGATGATAGGGTATTTAATGCTTCCTCACGCAATCTACTATATACAGCATCAAGTTCATGAAGAGAATGAACAATGAGTTTATGTGATCTCTACAAAAATATTAGGGGGAAATAGTGGCTAATAAATCCGTATGGAGCGACAACCGTTTTTGGCAACGAACAGCGGCGTGGGTAACTGGATTTGCATCAATTTTATTAATTTGGTTGACATTTGATACTTCAGCTCAAATTTCAATGGGGAATGATGCAGATTTAAAAAATGGTGTAACAAAAAGGGTTCCTGGACCTACTGTTATCAATTATAAAATCTCTTATGAAATGAGCACTAAACGTGGTCATGAGGTACCTTACATTGGTGGAAATGATGGCAAAGGTGGATCTTTATTTAAAGAAAAAGAGAAGTTTTTTGGAAGAGATGATTATTCTGAAAAAGAAGCTGGAGACTTATTACATCTAGGAAAGTTAGGCTCACAAGCTAAAAACTGTATGGACTGTCATACGCTCATGGGAAATGGAGCTTACTATGCACCAGATCTTACAAAAGCGTGGTTGGATCCGGCTTGGGGACCTGAGGGTTCTATGCAGGCGGTGACAGGCAAAAGTACAAAAGAAGAAGCTATGGCTGAGTTTTTACAACATCCAGAGCTATACCCGACTCATGCGCGTATGATGCCAAATCTTGGTATTACAGCACAAGAAGCTAAGGGTTTGGTTGCATTTTTGAAGCATCTGTCATCTATAGATACAAATGGTTTTCCAAGAAACTTTGGAAAAATACAAGGAGCACTAAATGGCAAATAATTATTTGAAATCAGAATCAAAACAGTTAGCAACTTGGTATTTTACCTTTGCTGCTATTATCTTTGGTGCTCAATTAGTTTTTGGATTAGTTGCAGCTATTCAGTTTGTAATGCCGAGTTTTTTATATCAGATACTTGATTTTTCAATAGCAAGAATATTACACATTAATGCTCTTGTTGTCTGGATGGTATTTGCAATGTTTGGATCTGTTTACTGGCTATTACCAGATGAAACAGAAATCGAAACAGTTGGCATTAAAGTTGGAAAATTACTTTTCTGGGTTTTTGCAGCTGCTATAGTTGTTGTTGTTCTTGTATTTTTATTTATACAAGTTGGACCGGCAGATCAAACTACGATCTGGTTTATTACAGAGGGACGTGAGTACATTGAAGCTCCACGTTGGGCTGACATAGGCATAGTCATTGTTGCTCTTGGTTTTGTTGCTAACCTTTTCTTAACTGGTATCAAAGGGAAACAAACAGGTATCGTCACTGTTTTAATGGCAGATATGATTGCGTTTGCGGGTCTTTATTTAGCAGGTATGTTTTTTACAGATAACATCTCAGTTGATCAGTACTGGTGGTGGTGGGTAATTCACTTATGGGTTGAAGCTACATGGGAAGTTTTCGTTGGTGCAATTGCAGCTTACGGTCTTATTAAGATGCTTGGTGCTCATCGTCAAGTTGTTGAAATGTGGTTATGGATCGAAGTATCTATGTTATTTGGTTCAGGTATCTTGGGTATGGGTCACCATTACTTTTGGATTGGTACACCTGAATACTGGTGGGAAATTGGAGCACTATTTAGCGCGCTAGAACCATTGCCACTTGTTGCCATGTTTGTACACGTACTTTATGATTGGGGTAAAACTCAAGGTGCACAAGAGGCTCATGGTGACAAAGTTTCAGTTATCAAGAATAAACCTGCATTTACTTGGTTTGTCTTAAATGCATTTGGTAACTTTTTAGGCGCTGGTGTCTGGGGATTCTTCCACACTCTACCACAAATCAACCTTTACACACACGGTACGCAGTTTACAGCAGCACACGGGCACTTGGCATTTTTTGGCGCTTATGCAACTATTCTTATCGGTATGTTCTATTTGGCAGTACAGGGTAAAAATGGCATTAAAGTGATGAAAAGTACAAAACTTTCAATTTGGTCAACGGCTATGATTACTGGTGGTGTTATGGGAATGACAGTTGCCCTTACTATTGCAGGATATGTCCAAGTTATAGTTGAACGTGCTCAAATGGGTGCTACTTGGAGTGGTTATTTTGATTCTCAAAGTGGTGTATGGTTTACGCAGGCTATGGATTGGAGACTATTAATGGGTGTTATAACATTCTTAGGCTTTATATTGCTTGCAACAGATTTATTACGCACTGGAAAAAGTGCTATTCACGAAAGATAAGGAGTTAAAAATGTTTGAGCAATTTACAGATGTAGTGCCAAGTTTTTTTGGTTGGTTAAATCAAGGTCCTTTGACTTTAACGATTTTTCTTCATACCTTTATAATACTTCCAATGTTTTGGATTTATTCTCAAGAGAAAAAACGTTTAGAACAAGAAAAATAGGTAGCGGCCCGTAAAGGGCCCGCTTGATCTTCATTTTAGGAGGAAACAAAAATGAAATTTAATAAATTGATTATTTCAACTGCTGTTGCTTTAGTATCTGCGAATCTTTATGCAGGTACATCAACTATGGATTTTGCAAAAGTTTATGAAAACGAATGTCAAGGATGTCATGGACCGATTCACCAAGGGGGAGTAGGTTCAGATTTAAGACCAGCTGCATTGAAAGAAAAAGCTAGACATATATTGGCTGAGACTATTTTAAATGGTAGAGAAAATACGGCGATGCCAAACTGGAGCTCGAAATTCTCACCTGATGATGCAACTGGTATGATCGATTGGTTGATGGACTGGAAAAATACTGTTGAGCTTACTCTATCTTTAGATGAAGTAAAAAAAACATGGGTCAAATTGGCAGATAGAGAAGCATTATTAAAAAAATATCCAAATGCAGTAGATACAAAATCTGTACTTGATATTACTTTTGCAACAGAAAGAGATGCATCATTAGTTGACTTTATTGACTCAACAAACGGAAAAGTTCTTTCTCGTCATAAAGCTGGATTTGCAGTTCACGTAACAGTTACAAATAAAAAATATCCAAGATATGCATATTCTATCAGTCGTTCAGGAAGACTTACGATGTTTGATATTGCAGCCCCGGGACAACCAGCGATCGCATCTGTTCAAGTTGGACAAGAGTCTCGTGGTTTAGCAGTTTCTCCAGATGGAAAATATGTTATCGCGGGTAACTACAACCCAGGCGGTGCTGTTTTATGTGATGCTATGACATTAGAGCCATTAAAAGCATATGACACAAGCCGTGTTATTGATACTGATGGACAAATTGGGCCATCACGTGTTGCAGCCCTTGCAGATACTCCATATGGCCCATACTTTGGAATGGCTTTGAAAGATGCAGGTCGTACATATATTATTGATTACTCAAAACCTGGCTTTCCGATTGTAGGAGATGTTGCAGATATAGGTAAAGTTCTTCATGATGTATTTTTAAATGAAGATGAAGGTAAAAATTTCGGAAGATATTTTATGATCGCTTCACAAGGAAGTGACTTGATGGGTATTGTCGATTTTAAAACTAAAACACTTGCAGCGAAAGTCTATACGGGAGATAAATCTAAGCCACACCCAGGTCAGGGTGCATCTTGGTATTCTAAAGGGCAAAAAGAGCAGTTGCATGCAACGCAAAGTATGAACTTTGGTTCTATAGTTATCTGGAACAGTAAGTGGAAAGTTGTCAAAAAAGTTGAAACAGCTGGTGGAGGTTTGTTTGTAGGAACAGATCATAAAACACCATACATCTGGGCTGACTGTGTTATTGCAAAACCTGAAAATTACAATAAAGTGTATCTCATCAATAAAGATACGTTGGAAACAGATAAAATTATTGAAGTAGATAAAGATAAAGGGCATCTTATAGATGCGAAGACTAAAAAAGTGCTTCAAACTTGGGATGCTACGCAGTATACTACTGTTCCTGAAAATGAAGTACAGTCTACTGTCAGTAATGAAAAACTGATGCCATATCCTACTAATAATGGAGCGGCAGTAAAAGATCCTGTACAACCAAGATTGCTTCATGCGGAACCTGCAAACCATGGTGAATGGACAATGATTTCAGAATGGACAACGGGAAGAATAGGGATTTATGAATCCAAAACAGGGAAGTTTGTTAAATATATTTATAATTTAACAACACCTACATTTACATACTCTGTTGAACATAGACAACATGTTCCGGGCGCTTAATGTTATAATTATTACTCTCTCATAAGAGAGAGTAATTTACTAAGCTGTAGTGAGACTGTATCTTAGTAAGTTACTCCGCAATAAAGAAAAGAGGTGAAATGAAATTTGTTTTACATATATTGTTTGTAATCGTCACTGCTTCTTTTGCACAAAGTCCAGATGGAAAAATTGTTTTTGAAAAGTATTGTTGGGGTTGTCATCATCAAACAGCGATGGCTTTTGGTCCACCCTTTTCTCAAATCGCAGATACTAGGAGTCCCGAAGAGATAGAAGCCTATATCATCAGCCCGGAATCTATGTATAAGTCGTTTGGATATAAAAGAACTGTTATGACTCAGTTTCATCTGGGTGATGAAGAACGAAAATCGATAGTGCAGTATATACTCTTATTTAAAGGAAAACAGTAATGTTTAGACTGTCAAATTTAATATCATCGGTTGTAGAAAATAAGCCTGAGCGAAATCTTGATGGTGCTATTGCTATCTGGAACTTTACAAATAGATGTAATCTTTCTTGTTTACACTGTTACTCTAAGTCGACGCTGGATGAAGTAGATACTTTAACGACTCAGCAGATTAAAAAAACAATTTTACAAATGAAAGAGAGTGGGATCAAGTTTATCATCTTTTCCGGCGGTGAACCACTTACAAGAAAAGATATTTTTGAGATAGCTGATTTTTGTAAGGCCAATGGCGTTATAACTTATCTTTCTAGTAATGGCTTATATTTCACTACTAAAAACGTGCAGCGTATTGTAGATACTTTTAATTACATCGGCATCAGTATAGACGGAGATGAAGCTACACATGATTATTTTCGAGGCTTAAAAGGTGCATTTAAAGAAACGCTCAAAGCTGTTTTACTTGCCAATGCTACGGGAGCAAAAGTGGGTATCCGTTTTACTATGACAAAAGATACCATCAATTCTTTGGAGTATATTTTTGATTTAGTTGAAAAACACAATATTCCAAAAATCTATATCTCACATTTAGTATATTCAGGTCGAGGCTTGGATAATTTAAAAATGGATTTGACAAAAGAACAAAGACGCAAAGCAGTTGAGTTTATTTTGGCCAAAGCTTTTGAATACTATAAAACCGGCAGAGATATAGAGATAGTAACGGGAAATATGGAACAAGATGCGATTCTTTTTTTAGATGAGTTTTCAAAACATTATCCTGAGTTAAAATCTAAAATGAGAAAAAAATTGCTCGCTTGGGGAGGTAATTCTGCAGGAAGAAAACTTTTAAATATTAACTCCGAGGGTGATGTAAGACCAGATCCATTTTTTCCTCTTACTATAGGAAACATCATAAAAGAAGATTTTGGAGCTATCTGGCAAAAAGGGGAACTACTAGATAAATTAAGAGTGCACCCAAGAGAAATATCGGGTATTTGCTCTACATGTAAGCAGATCGAGATTTGTAACGGCGGTTCGCGCGCAAGAGCATACGCTATAACCGGTGATCTATGGAGTGAAGACCCCTCATGTTATTTAACTAAACTAGAAAGAGAAGGAGATGAATTATGAAAATAAAATTTAAAAAAATATTATTAAGTACCGTTTTAAGCGCTACTTTACTGACAAGTTTACATGCTAACGAAAAGTTTTTTGTGGTTGAGAGAGAAAATAGTTCTTTGGCAGTTATAGAAAATGGATTGGTAGATACACATATAAAAGATGTGCATAATATGAATCATGGTGTTATCAAATTTTACGAAAATGACGGTTATCTCATTAGTCGTGACGGATATATTATGAAGTTTGATCCAAAAACTGATAAAAAACTCAAAGAGGTTAAAACAAGTAATAGTGCGATTGGCTTTGTGATTAGTAAGTATTATGTAGCAGTAGCAAACTATGACAATAAAAGTGTTGATATCTTAGACAGAGATCTCAATCCTGTTCAATCTTTTAAAACAGATTCAAGAAATGTTGGTATTAAAGTTTATAAAGACTATTTAGTATTTGCGCAAATGGATAGTGATAAAATCACGATTTTACATGACAAAAATAAGGGGAAAAAGATTCCAAATTTTGAACCTTTCAAAGAGTTTGATAGTGTTGGAGTTATGCCTTTTGATGCAATGATTATGGATAACAACTTTATTGTTGGATTCTTTAAAAGCCCATATTTTGGTGTGGTTAATCTTGATAAGATGACATTTTCAAAAATAAATATTGAACTTGATGAAAGAAAACCTGTTTTAAAAGTCCCACATTTTGGACAGTGGAGCATCGGTGGAGGACATATTTATGTTCCAGCCGTCGGAGACAATAAAGTGTTCGTGTATACTCCTGATTTTAAATTTGTAAAAAGTATCACGACAGAAGGATTGCCTGTATTTACGGCACTTTCACCCGATAATAGATATCTTGCTGTAACATTTAGTGGAGAGAAATTTCCTGTAATTGAGATAGTTGATACAAAAACGTTTCAAGTTATAAAAAGATTTGAATTTGCTGGAAAAGTCTTACATGTGAGATGGTCGAAAGACACTCCAGATCTGTATGTTTCGGTTAATGATGCAAATATGATATCAGTGATAGATACAAACGATTGGTTTATCAATCGCGACATTCTTCAAGTCCAAAAACCATCTGGAATATTTCTTTTTGAGGAAAACAAATGAGCAGAGTATATTTAACAGGTGCTGGTCCAGGCGATATTGAGCTATTGACGCTAAAAGCGCTGAGAGTCATAAAAGAGGCTGACGTCATTATCTATGATCGTCTTGCAAATCCAGATATTTTAAAAGAAGCAAAAGATGGTTGCGAATTTGTGTATGTTGGCAAAGAAGATGGACATCACATTATGCCTCAAGATGATATAAACGAAACAATCTACCAAAATGCACTTAAACACAAAGTTGTAGTGAGATTAAAAGGGGGCGACCCTTTTGTTTTTGGTCGAGGAGGCGAAGAAGCCGCATACCTTCAAGAAAGAGGAGTTCTTTTTGATATCATTCCGGGTATCACCTCTGCCATAAGTGTTCCAGCTTACGCAGGGATTCCTGTGACTCATCGAGGTGTTGCTGTCTCATTTCGCGTCGTCACAGCACATGAATCACCAAATAAAAAAGAATCACAAATACCTTGGGAACATTATAAATCCGATGACACTATTGTCTTTTTAATGGGATTGCACAATCTTTCTAAAATCTCCAAAAAGCTCATTGAGATTGGTAAACCGCGCGATTGCCCATGTGCGGTGATCTCAAAAGGAACGACAAAAGATCAACAAGTGGTTGTAGGTACACTCGCAGATATAGTCCAAAAAGCGGTCGATGTACCAACTCCAGCTCTTATCATCGTCGGAGAAGTTGTGAAATTACGCCAACAACTACAGTGGTTTGAAGGCAATTCCTAATATATCGCTATTTATAGATAATATAAAAGTGATGATAATAATAGTGCGAATAAGAACGTCGCACTTATCATAACAGTCCTTTTGTGAAACTCTTGTATGTTGTATCTTCGTTCCAAAAAATCCGCCATTTTTATACCTACAAAAATTGTGAAAAAAAACATTGGGAAAGTCATTACCAATATAATTAAGAGATCATGTAATGTCAAAATAAACTCTTTTTATTGAGATATGTCAAACTGCTTTGACTTTTTTTATTATATCATTTAGCTAATTTATAGAAATGATACAAATCAATAAAAGGAAGAAAGATGAATCAAATTTTGACATTTTCATTACTTATAACCATATCGGCAGTGCTTATTCTTGTTTTTACAGTTATTTCATTTGCTCAAAACTATGAGTTGATTCAGCTTTTTTCAAATATATAGCTAAAAGGATTTATCTTGCTAATAGATAGTTACGACAGAGTAGTAGACTATATCCGCGTCTCAGTCACAGAACGATGTAATTTTAGATGCCAATACTGTATGCCTGAAAAACCTTTTTCATGGGTTCCAAAAGAAAATCTTCTTTCTTTTGAAGATCTCTTTGAATTTCTAAAAATTGCTATGGATGAGGGGATTAAAAAGATCCGCATCACAGGCGGTGAACCACTTCTTCGTGAAGACCTTGATAAATTCATAAAAATGATCTATGACTATAAAAGTGATATCGACCTTGCAATGACAACAAACGGCTATCTTCTAAAAGGTGTTGCACAAAAACTCAAAGATGCAGGACTTAGCCGTATCAATATCTCAGTCGATTCTCTCAAACCTGAAATCGCACAAAAAATAGCGGGGAAAGATGTACTTAAAAATGTTCTTGAAGGTGTGGAAGAAGCTTTAAAAGTAGGCTTACATGTAAAGATAAATATGGTTCCTATGAAAGGGATGAACGCTGATGAGATCGTTGATGTCTTAGAATACTGTAAAGAGCGTAACATGACTGTTCGCTTTATAGAATACATGGAAAACTCTCATGCTTCAGTAGATATCAAGGGAATGAAAAGTGCAGAACTTTTAGCCCATATCAAAGAGCATTATGAGTTTACTGATGAAGGTTTTGATGGACACTCTCCATCACACTACTTTAGAATGGAAGATGGATATAAGTTTGGACTTATCGAACCCTATGAAGATGATTTTTGTAAAAAATGTAATCGTATCCGCTTAACTGCTGAGGGGTTTTTAATCCCGTGTTTGTACTTTGATGAAGCCATGAGTATTAAAGATTTCATCCAACGTGGAGATATCAAAAATGCGGCTTTGGT
>CAISHH010000068.1 GCA_903885085.1 uncultured Campylobacterales bacterium | reverse complement strand
CAGGATTGTCATCATCAAATTTTAGATGATAAACTTCTTCATCAACTGTAATACAGTAGATTTCAAATTCAAAAAATGTGGGATTTTGCTTCACGATAACCTCCTCTATGCCAAGAGAAAGAGCATATTTACGAATGGCTATAACAGCATCTTTATCTTTAGTCGTTACTTTGACTATGAGATCACCTTTATATCCAGAATATGTGTGTATTTCAGCAATCTCAAAATCAAGCGCAAACCGGATGATCTGTTTTCTTGCTAACTGCAGCATAAATACCTCCGCTATAAATTTAAAAATATTGCTGAGTCTAACATAACAAAAATTACTAAGTGCTTTTCTGGTTTAAAAGCTCAAAGGAAAAACAAAAAAATTTAAAAAAGGGATAAGGTGGAAGGAGAAACCCAAAAAAGGGTTTCTTTAAAAAAGTAAGTCTCTAAACGAGAACGAATAAGTTTTAAGAAGATCAAACTCTCTTTGAATCAATAATCATCTTCATCTGCAAGGTCTGAATCTTCATCTTCTATGGGAGTATAATCCTCATACTCCTCCTTCTCATTTTCTTCATCGTAATCATATTCTGAATCATCATAATCGTAATCATCTGACATAAGTGCTCCTTCGATTTTAGTAGAATTTTAACAAATAACTTCGTACAAAACAATATCTCGATGCAATATTTTTTAAAAAACTCTGCACTTCCATAAAAATATGTCAAACTAACTCCCGAAAAGATACAGTTATATAAAATTCACGCTTAATTCACACATGCTATATTATCATTACATCAACACTTGAGTTAGTGTAAATAAAAAAATTATTTCTATCGCACTGATGCTTGGACTTACTTCAATATTTGCAGCGGATGTTAGAACAAATATTCCTATTTTAGGTAATCTTTTATCTTTTGCCAAGGAATATCCGTGTGAGATGCTTTGAATGTTTCATCAAGACGGGAGATGATCTCGCCGATCACTACAAACTGCATCATCGAAGCATCAAAACTTTTTTGATCATGATAAAAATCATCAGCATCATTAAACTCTTTTGAATAGAGCTCGATCTTTTCAATAGAATCGATTAAAGCGTTAAGATTGAAAGTGATGTTGTTAGACATATAAGGTGTCTTTTAAAATTTGTTCTTTTGCATAGAGCTTTAAATATTTCTCGCGGGCAATATCAACACTTCGTTCAAAAGAGATAGATAAAAACTGTCTCAAAGAATTTTTTAGATCATAAACATTTTTAGTTCCGTCTTCAAGCTCAATAAGTAGATCAACGTCACTATCTCTTTTTGTGTGTTCATGGTGTTATTCTATCATATTCGTAAAAATATACATCTTAACGAGACATATAAAGAATAATTTATTTCAAAAGTGAATTATGATTTCTAGCATGAGCTAATGCAAGTTCTAAGATATCATTATTTATAAAGAGGCTTAAAAGCCCTAAAATAGCTGGTCTCCCCACCAGGAATCGAACCTGGAACTATCCCTTAGGAGTTCTCATTAAAACTACTTCAAAAGTCCTATTTCAGGGACTTTCATAAATTTAATGCGACTGCAGATAACAGCTTTTGGTTGCAGAATAGTGACAATTATTTTTTCAATTCATTAACTAATAATTTGTCCACTTTATTGAGGTCATTCCACTTTTTATTATATTTTTTTAATAAAATAAAACTAAATTTAATTTAATTGACAAATAAAAAATAGTGAGATATACTTTTTCCAATTTAAAAAGAGGCAACTATGATGGACTATAAGAATATTGCTCAACAGATAGTAGATATTCATGAGGACTTGCGTCTTGCATGGCCACATCTGAACCGTATTGGAATTACATTATATGACTCAGAAAAGGAGGAATTACATTCCTTTGCCAATACACAAAACGCTAATACGCAACTTATTCAGTTTGTTCAAAAATTTTCTTCTTTCCCTGATTTGCAAAAAATAACAAAAACCAAAACCCCTTCTATAATTGATGTTTCATCTCTTTTTACAAACTCAGATCATAAGTTATTTACAAATAATTTTGACTCCTGTTTCACTATACCTTTGTTTTTACAAAACGGTAATTTATTGGGATTTATCTTTTTTAGTGCAGATCAAGATAATTTCTTTACAAAAACGATCAAAGACTATTTAATCGTTTATACGCGTCTTATCCGTTCCATGATTTTATCTGACATTCTTCCTTTGAAAATGCTTTTGGCTGCAGTAGCAATGACTCAGAATATGACCCGTTATAAAGATGAAGAAACAGCCGAACATATCGCACGGGTTGCTTATTACTCCCGTATGATTGCCGAATCACTTGCAGATAAATATAAACTAAGCGATGAGTTTATCAACTATATCCTGCTCTATGCCCCGTTACACGACATAGGAAAAATAGCTATACCCGACTCAATCCTGCTAAAACCCGGACGGTTAGACTCAGATGAATATGAAATAATGAAAACACATGTCATAAAAGGGGAAGAAATTATCAAGATGTTAATCTCTAGTTTTGACTTAGCTGATTACGATCATACAACTATGCTAAAAAATATTATAAGTTATCATCATGAAAGAGTCAACGGTGAAGGATACCCTTACAAATTAAAAGGTTCAGAAACACCCATTGAAAGCAAAATTGTTGCCGTTGCCGACGTATTTGATGCTATGAGTAATCCACGCCCATATCATAAGGGAAAAAGTATAGAAGAGACCTTTGAGCATTTGCAATCAAATATTGGTATTCTTTTTGATTCAGACTGTGTTAACGCTCTTGTTGAACACAAAGAAGAAGTTTTCGAAATCAAAAAAATATTTGTTTCAAAAAAATATAATTAGGAAAATGTAAGAATAGAGAAAGACTGAAACTGCCTAAAATAGCTGGTCTCCCCACCAGGAATCGAACCTGGAGCTATCCCTTAGGAGGGGACTGCTTTATCCTATTAAGCGATGGAGAGAGGGAAGTTGGAGTGAAATTCTAACATTTAAAGCTCTAAAAGTACAGTATCGCGTTTTGTGACGTCCACGCGTCTGCAAGCAGACTCAAAAGCATTGCCCTCGCCCACTAAGATACATCGATGTTTTGCTCTTGTTATCGCCGTGTAGATGAGCTTTGTATTGTGCATGATGTAGTGCGAGAAGGTGATGGGAATAACGACGATGTCATACTCCATCCCTTGCACTTTATGGATCGTGAGCGCATAGGAAAGCATAAGATGGGACTTTAGTTGTTCATACTCATATAAAACGACCATATCCTCATTTGGATAGTACACATAAGCTTGTTCCTCGTCTTCGTCTATGCGAAACATAAGCCCGCTCATGCCGTTAAATACACGTCTTTCTGCCGAATCTTCCCGCTCTTTAAATCCCTCAGCACTCCATGATGTCATATTTTCATTTTTTGTGTGCACGACTTTGTCCATGAGACGAAACTCTGTGCCGCCCTTTTTGACAAACTTTTTCGGATTTGGATTGAAATACTCTTGCAAGACTTTGTTGAGATTATCAGTTCCCAGTGTTCCGCCTTTCATCGGCGTGATGACTTGAAAGTAGTTTAAGTATGAAGCTATCTCTTTATTTTTAAGACGTAATCTTGCTTTGTCTATTACCTTGACAACTTCATGCATCATAGTCGCCAAGATATCACCAGCATTATGCTCTCGAAGATTTGAAAATTCACTTTGAGAAAGGGAATTTTTTGCAGCATAATAGTTAGGAATCGAGACATCGATAAACTCAAAGTCATCATATTTTTGATGATATTGTGGCACTATGGCTTGGCGGATATCGTTAGCTATGAGTGTGATCGCCTGATCTTCACTTTGACGATAGATGCGAGTAAGCTTGACGATGGGCGCGATGGTCAAAGTAAGACAATCACTCAGCACATTTCCTGCACCGATAGGAGGCAACTGAGCGTCATCTCCGACGATGATAAGCACACACTCTTTTTTTACTTTCGAAATCAGTCGTGCAAAAAGTGAGGAGTTTATCATTGAGGCCTCATCTATGAGAAGTACAGAAAAAGGAAACTCATCTCTATCTTCATATCTCACTAAAAGCGACTGAATCGTAGAACTTGGATAACCCGTAGTATCGGCGATACGTTGCGATGCGATGCCACTGAGGGCGCAAGTCATAATTTCTGGATGCTTTACATGTAAGAGATTTAAGATCGTCCTTGAAGTCGTACTTTTCCCCGTTCCTGCGTAACCCACTAAAAAAAGTATGCCTGCACCTTTGTTGATAATCTCTACGGCTTCACGCTGTTGCTCTCCGAGTTTAAGGTCACTGTTTGTCAAAAACTCATCCAAATCAGTTTTTAAAACACCAAAATCCGCTTTGGCACGCGAGATAAAATCATCATACAAAAACTTCTCTGCATCATACAAACGCGCAGGGGAAACCCGTTCATTTTTCATAATAACGATACTTTGTTCACTCACTCTCTCGATAAGAGCTGCTTCATACAGTTGGTCTTTATTATAAAATTCTAAGAGCTCATCAAGTAGAGTGAAAAGCACTTTCTTCTCTACACAGCTGTTGCCCTGCTGTTCACAATAGTTTAAAAGCGCGTAATCCATTGCAGCACTGATGCGGTTGTCCGCTTCCTTTTCTATGCCCATTTTGAGTGCTAGTTCATCGGCTCGTTTGAAACCTATACCGCTGATATTTGTGAGTACATAAGGATTATCTTTGATCCGTTTTGAAGGTTCTTGCACATCTTTCATCGCCGTTGCGATGGTTGTGAGAAGTGTGGGAGAGACATCATAAGGGCTTAAAAATTCACCAAGAGAGCGCATAGAACGAAACTTTTTCCACGAATCTTGGATCTTTTTGAGACGCTTCTCTTTGATGCCGCTAAATTCGAGCAAACGTCCAATATCATTATCAAGAATATTGACAAGTCCCTCTTCTCCAAATTTCTCTATAAGTTCGGCTGAAAGTTTTTTTGTAAACCCTTTTACGATACGATTTAAAAAGAAAAATAATTCATTTTGATTGACACGAAGGGATTCGAATTTGAAAGTTTTACCATATTTTTTATGTTCTTCCCATTCGCCTTTAAGCGTAATAGCCGCATCTTTTAAGTGCGCGACATCGCTTTCATAGTACGTTCCACTCACCTTGTCACCGCTTTTTAAACGCGCGATAAAGAAGCCGTCATCTTCAAAAAGAATCGTATCGATTTGTCCTATTAAAGTCATGACTGAAATTCTTTTATATGAGAAAGAGCTTTTTTTGTCAATGAAGAGATATGTCCATTTTCAAGAGTAGCAAAATCCATCCATACCATTTCTTCCGATGGATTATAAAATTTATAAAGTTTGATGGTGAGTCTGTATTTTGTGTAGGAGTGTTTAAACTCCGCTATAAAATCTTCCTCTATCGGCTCCACGCTTGGCAATTCCAACATCCCTTTGTACATTGGGCCATTAGAAAGTTGTAAAGCGATTTTATCATCTTCACGTGCAATGCCATAGTAGAGTTCCATCTCTTCATAGATTTTTTTTTGCTTTTGCGTATAAAACTCCGGCTCATCTTTTGCTCTACATGTAAGCTCCAAAGGACACTCTTGACACTTCGGATTTGTTGGTAAACAGATAAGTGAACCCAAATCCATCAGCGCTTGATTGTGCAAAGTCGGATGAAAAGGATTTACAAACTCTTCAGCACTTTGCCAAATGACCTCATCGCTTTGCTTGTAATGTCCAAAAAAGCGTTTGATAACACGAGCGATGTTCGTATCGACCACTCCCACTTTTTGATGCAAAGCAAAACTACAGATGGCACTTGCCGTATATCGACCAATTCCCGGAAGTTTTACTAACTCTTTTTGTGTGGTTGGTAGGTTGTCGGGAGAAAGTTTTGCAGTGGCATGAAGGTTTCTTGCACGAGAATAGTAACCAAGTCCGCTCCAAGCAGCAAGCACGTCTTCCTCTTTTGCAAGTGAAAGTGCTTTTAAAGTAGGAAATTTTGCCAAAAACTGCGGATAATACTCTTCCATAACTCTTTTTACTTGAGTTTGCTGAAGCATTATCTCACTCACATAGATATGATATAGATCATCGGTATTGCGCCATGGAAGCTCATGGCGTCCATGTTTTTCGTACCATTTGAGAAGTGAGTCTTGGGCTTGTGTCATAAAAAGAGGAGCGTTACGCTTTCACTCTTGTCACGCGCTCTTGCTCTTGCTCTTTATAAAGCCCAGCACATCCACGAGAGAGTTCACGGATTTTTAAGATATAGTTTTGACGCTCAGCCTGCGAGATTGCTTTTCTTGCATCAAGGGTATTAAAAGTATGAGACGCAGACATACAAAGGTCATACGCAGGAAGCGGAAGTCCAGCCTCAAGTGCGCGTTTACACTCTGCCGATTTTGACTCAAACTCTGCAAAAAGCATCGCTGTATCTGCAACTTCAAAGTTGTATTTGCTAAACTCTATCTCACTCTCTTTATGAATGTCGCGATATAAAGTCTTGCCGTGTTCATTCTCACCCCAAACGATGTCAAACACAGTATCCACACCTTGAAGATACATAGCCAAACGCTCAGTTCCATAAGTGATCTCAACAGCCACAGGATCACAAGCGATACCACCGACTTGTTGAAAATAAGTAAACTGAGTCACTTCCATGCCATTGAGCCAAACTTCCCAGCCAAGACCCCAAGCGCCAAGTGTTGGAGATTCCCAGTTATCTTCGACAAAACGAATGTCGTGATCTGCTAAGTTCAGTCCTAAAAATTCTAAACTTTTAAGGTAAAGTTCTTGAATATTTTTTGGGCTTGGTTTGATAAGTGCTTGAAATTGATAGTAGCTTCCTAGACGGTTTGGATTTTCGCCATAACGTCCATCAGTAGGACGGCGAGAAGGTGCAACATAAGCCACAGCCCAAGGAGTAGAATCTAGTGAGCGTAAAAAAGTAGCTGGGTGAAATGTTCCAGCACCTGCAGGGATATCGTAAGGTTGGACGATATTACAACCCTGTTTCATCCAAAATTCTTGTAGTTTTAGTAACATCTCGCTAAAAGTAATCATATCTGCCTCGGTAATAAAGTACGAAATTATAACCAAAAAGGCTTACATGTAATCGTTTAGAGGCTAAGTGTAATGCTTTAGAAAACTCTTAAACTGTCTTACAAACGATATCGCCGATATTTCTTTCTAGTGAACTTGCGACTACGCTACATTTTACTTTTAAAAGATAACAGAGATTTTTTCGTGGAGAGGGCGAGAGACATTCGTAGTTTCCCATCCCTTTTGTGATGACTACATCCACTTCATCAAAAAGCTGTTGTGATTCCTCATTTGCGCGGTTATAGACAAAGCCAGGTGTATTCACACCACTGTCCACGAGATTGCAGAGTTTATCAAAGCCTGCTTCTTTTGCTTCTTTCATTGTCACATCATTGATGATAGGATTGCCCCTAACCATATAAGAGATATAAAGAAGAGGATAAAGCTGTTGCAGGGTCTGGATAAAGAGATAATCAAAGATATGTTCTCCCGTATTATCACCGATGACAAGAAGGGTTTTGGCATCTGCTAACATCTCTTTTAATTTTTCAAAATCATCATGTCCAAAATCTGTCTCGAAGATCTTTTCAATCTCATCTGCAAGATCAAACTCGACCTCAGCGGCGAGATCGATCACATTTCCAGCGATGGCTACTTTTGTAGCTGTTAAAAGTTTGTCTTGTGATTTGGAGATTTTATATTCTAAAAATGGAATATAAGAGAGAGCATTTTGTGTAGAGTAGTTTTTGATCTCTTCGTAAAGATCTGCTTTATCTACGAGAATCGACATGAGTTCATAAACATCTGTTGCAACTTCTGGAGGTGTGAGAGAAAAAGAGAAATCTTTAGAGCTTTGTGTCACAGCGGATATAAGTTTTTCTGTAAGAACCTCATCTGCTTTGATAGCAGAGGCAACCTTGGAACTTTGGTTTATTATACAGCCTATACAGGCTTCATCTATTTTCATTCTTTATCAGCTGTCGAGTAGTTATCGACTACTTTCCCCCACATTAATTTATATTTTCTTCTCATAAACTCTACTTCTTGCCCTGAGAGCTTCAGCTGAGTTGTGAGTGTTGCTATGGTTTTTCTATCTTCTTCATATAGCTCCTGCAAAGATGCAAGTGCCTCTTTTAAAAAGAGATTTTCATTTTTTATAGAAACGATGGTCTCATCTTTAGCATCAAGAACTCTTTCATGAAGATTGATGATCGTGCCTATCGTCTTTTCGACGAACTGTGCAGGAACAATCATATCTTGTTGCCCTGATTTGGAGATATTTTGAAAATGCGCGGGAACTATCGAACTTGTACCTTTAGAGGGGTCAATATAGGTTATCCCACTTTCGATCATACTGATGAGCTTACCTCTTTCTATCAGATTTTCAATAGCTGAGAACTCTAGTCCCGTCAAATCAGCATACTCTTCAATATTCATCCAGTTTAAATTCATAACAATCCTTTTACTCCTTAGAGTATCGTTTCTATCTCCATAGAATCCATCTCAACATTTTTCGCTTTTGCTATACGATCTTCTTTGAGTTTGACACGAAGATCTTCATTTTCAAGAGCCAAAATCTGCATCGCTAAGTACGCAGAGTTAATCGCGCCTGCCTTACCTATTGCTACTGTAGCAACTGGCATTCCAGCTGGCATCTGAACAGTCGAAAGAAGTGCATCGATTCCGCTTAGTGCAGAGCCGCTCATCGGTACACCGATAATAGGTTTGACTGTTTTAGAAGCTAAAACGCCCGCTAAATGTGCCGCCATACCAGCCGCTGCAATAAATACTTGCGCGCCTTTTTTTTCTGCATTTGCAACATATTCCGCTGTACGTTCAGGAGAACGGTGAGCTGAAGAAATAATAAGTTCATAACTTACACCAAACGCTTCAAGTGTGTCTGCACACGACTTCATGACATCAAAGTCACTTTTACTACCAATTATTATCGAAACAAATTTCATACTGTTTTCCTTACATGTAAAGTTAAATTTTTGGGTTTGTGCCCATCTCATCGGTTGCCGGTATTCTAAAAAATGTATATGCCGGCATTTTTATAGGAAGCTCTATTGGGTTTAGATTTCCACTGTGGACTTCATCCCAGATCTTTTTATTTTGGGCTACAAGTTTTTTCAAACTCATATACCATTTTCCATCTCTTTGGTAGATTGTACCTATTTCATTATCCACTTCATGTATGTCTGCATCCAGAGGAGCAACGATCTCAAGCTCTTCATTTGGCAAAGTTTTGTACTTACACAAAAAGTGTGTTCCCTCTTCTGTTGCCATGGCATTGACCTGATGCGTACCGAGTTGCATTGTAAAATCTAAACTCTGTCCGTCATGTTTTTCAAAAGGACGGCTTACAAGATAAGCATCTGTATATCCACGATTTTGAAGAGACTCTAATTCATACTGATATTTACTCGGCTCATAACAATCTGCATAATAATCCTCAATAGCCATTCTATAAGCTCGCGCCGTAGTTGCGGCATAATAAGATGTCTTCGTACGTCCTTCAATCTTGAGTGAATCCACGCATCCTGAATCTAAAATCTCTTTGATGTGTGAAGCGAGATTGAGATCTTTTGAGTTCATGATATACGTCCCGATCCCTGGATCTTCTTCAAGTCTAAAGAGTGTTCCCGTTTCAGGATTTGCGGCGTAAAGTTCATAAGGAAAACGGCAGTCATTCGCGCAGCTTCCACGGTTTGGAACACGTCCGCTTTGAAGTGTAGAGATAAGACATCTGCCACTGTAAGCAAAACACATAGAACCATGCACAAAAACTTCCACTTCCAAATCTGGAAGCTCTTTTTTTATCTCACAAAGATCTTTTAAAGAGATCTCACGAGCGGCGATAATGCGACGTGCTCCCATATCATAGTAAACTTTTGCATCAAGAACATTAAGAACATTTGCCTGAGTTGAAAGATGTAAAGGAATCTGAGGAGCGAGTTCATTACAAAGTTTTAAAACCCCCGGAGTTGCAACGATGATAGCATCAGGTTCGAGGGCTGCCATATTTAAAATATGTTTTTTGAGCAACGAGAGCTGAGAGTTAAATGGAAAACCGTTTATAGTCGCATAAACTTTCTTGCCTTTAGAATGGGCATAGTCGATTCCCTCTTTAAAATCTTCAAACGTAAACTCTTTGCCTGAACGTATTCGAAGTGAAAAGTGACTCACACCGCCATAAACGGCATCAGCACCAAAATCGATAGCTATACGAAGTTTTTCTAAGTTCCCTGCTGGGGAGAGTAATTCTACTTTTTTTTGCATATCTTCTCTATTTTTCAACACTTAACATGTAAGCATTTAATTTTTTTCGAATTCTATCCGTTTGTGCCAAATTGTGCAAGAAGTGCTTCGATGTCATCTGCATTTACTACATCTTCAGTGCTGTTGTCACCATGAATATGGACAGCAGAACTTACGCGCTTTTCATCATCAATTTTTCCGGCAAAAAGTTCATTCATATAATTTGAAAGTGCTCGCATAACATTGATAACACGTTCTATTTTTTGGCGATGGATGTCTTGATACTGCATGATTTCCATAACGTTCATCAGATCATTGCCACTATTTTGTAACACCTCCAAGACTTCTTGGATTTTTTCCTGTGCTTCTTCGTTTTGCTGTTTTGCACTTTGGAAACTCTGAATATGAGGAAATTTTTCACCTAAATTCGTAAAAAGTTTTACATTGTTCTCAAAAGTTTCAATACAAAAGTTTACAGCTTCCTCTTTTTCCATCAACTCGTTACCAATTTTATCGATGATATCAAAGATTTCAGACGCTTTTTCTTCACTCTCTTTTGTTACGTTATCAAGCTGATGTACAATCTTATGGTCATCATCAGGTGGAGGTGGAGGCCAGCTTCCTGAGCTACTTGCTCTATAAGTGGATTCTGCTGCTTGTCCATTGATCTCTTTTACAGCTTCTGGTGTTGGTTCTTCATCTTCAAGATTGTCAAACTCTGCAACTTCATCTTCAACAGCGTCAAAATCCCCACTCATCAAAGCATCTAACTCTTCTTGTGTCATATAACAGCTCCAAAACTTATTTGTACTATAATAGCAAGATAAACTTTAAAAAAAAGAGAATTTAGAAAATGTTAGTAGATTTGCATAACCATACACCACTTTGCAATCATGCAGAGGGAACAGTCGATGAATACGTAGAAGCAGCAATTAAAAAGGGAATCAATTACTTTGGTTTTTCTGACCATGCACCTATGGATTTTGATACGAAGTACCGCATGAGTTTTGGAGAGATGAAGCAGTATGAGACAATGGTCAAGGATGCGAAAATAAAATATCAAGGCAAAATAGATGTTTTGCTCGGATATGAAGTCGATTATCTTAAAAATCATATAGATGAGAGAGTTTTAAATGCGGATGTGGATTATCTCATAGGCTCTGTACACTTTATTGATGAGTGGGGATTTGACAATCCTGAGTTTATCGGCAGATATGAGCACGAAGATATTGATGAGATTTGGCAAAAATATTTTGATGCTATCAAAGAGATGGCAAACTCCAAAAAATTTGATATTGCAGGACATCTTGATCTGATAAAAGTCTTCAAATTTATGCCTAAACGTGATATCAAACTTATCGCGCTAAGCGCACTACAAGCGATCAAAAATGCTGATATGGTTTTAGAGATCAATATGTCAGGTTTGCGAAAACCCATCGAAGAGACTTATCCATCAAAAGAGTTGCTTGAACTAGCCTTTTCTTTGGAAATTCCTATCACTTTTGGCTCAGATGCCCATAAACCTGAACAAGTTGGACTATATGACACAAGAGTTGTAGAGCTGGCGCGAGAAATTGGTTACACACGATGTGCGGTTTTTCAAAAGAGAAAGAGAAGTTTTATTGAGTTTTAAAAGCTTATATATTAAAGGGCGCTTCACATGTAAGGCTACATGCAAGCGATTTTAAAACTATTTTGTATTGATCATCCATGTAGAAAAGATATCAATATAATCCCAAAAAGATTGAATATACTCAGGACTTACGCCTTCGCCCTCAAGTGGCGGTAAAAGTTCTGCATAAAACTCCAACCATCTTCTTCTCGCTTTTTCATCGATACGAAACGGCGCATGACGACCAACCATTCTAGGTTCACCGCGATTTTCAGCAAAATATGGATGTCCTCCACAGATCTGAATGAAAAAATCACACGCATTTTTCTTTGCTTGTTCAAACTCTTCTTCATCAAATATAGGAAATAAAAATGCGATATCGCTGTTACGGATCATTTCGTAATGGTCATCCACGAGCTTTCTAAATCTCTCTTCACCCACTTGAGCGAAAAATCCAGGATGCGGCTTTGTAACGGGAGGACGTACTCCTAACTCACCATCTGTAATCTTTAATTCCATATCTCTTCCCCATTTTTTCTTTTAATAGTAGTAAAATTTATATTAATATTCACTATATCTGCCAAAATAATTTAGAGAGCATTTACAAAAAAGCAATCAATATAAAGAAAGGATATCTGTAAAGATCCCATTTACACCCATGGCAAATAGCTCTTTTGCACGAAGCGGATCATTTATAGTGTATACGCTTACAAAAAAACCTTCATCGCGGAGTTGCTGTACTGTCTCTTTATCTGCAAGCTCATCATTCATATGATATGCGTTTACATGTAAGGCTATTAAATAGGGTATAAGATCATCAGGATGAAGATTTTCGATTAAAGCTGCGGTGGGAATATCCGGCAACTTTTCTTTGCATAAAGGGAGATATTCATGTCGAAATGAAGAGAACATCACCAGCTCTTGTGCGTGTAGATCTTCCACTTCTTGAAGTACCGAGGAAACTACTTTTTCATCACTGAAAAAATGGTTCATATCCTTGATCTCTATGTTTAAAAACATCATGTTTTCTTTTACAAATCGCAGTGCTTGAGTAAGAGTAAGCAAGGGTTCAAATTTTCCATCAAACCAACCGCCGTAATCGAGGGAAAGAAGCTCTTTCAATGTAAAATCAGAAACGTTATAAGGTTCACGGTTTTTATAGTTCTCCATCTCGCAGACATTTGTTGTTCTCTCTAAAGTATCGTCATGCATAACGATGACAACGCCGTCGCTGCTTAACTGTACATCGATCTCTATAAAATCACACTCTGCAACACTGGCACTAAGTGCACGAAGAGTATTTTCAGGAGCAATAGAGCGAGCACCGCGATGAGCAGCTATAAGACCGGTACGATTAAAGAGTTCTCCAAAATTCATAAATTATTGTATCATTTTTTATGGATAATAGATTTAATAAAAATTCCTGTCTTGCTATCGCATCAGTTGCTCTTTTTCGTAGATGCAAAAAAAGTGGCCAATAATGTTCAAAGGGCTTTTGAATAAACAGGATTTCTTTGCATCTCACTGGCTATTGCCTCTTTGACTTTAGCGGTGATCTGCTCCTCTGTCATACTTTCGGGATAGATCGGTTTGAGGTATGTTACTCTCACTTTTTTAAGACTTGGAATAACCTTTCCAGACCCAAGTGCTTCAAAACTTCCATCTATTACAACGGGTACGATCGGTACATTGAAAGTTTTTGCCAGCATCGCGAAAAATGGTCGAAATTCTAGAAGTTCTCTGTCTCTGCTTCTTGCACCCTCCGGAAAGATAACAAGATTCTTCCCTTCTTTTAAGGGTAAGGCAGAATACTGCATCGTATGTTTGAGATTTTGATCTGCATCGATCAAAATATTTTGTCCATGTTTGGCAATGGGTTTTAACAGCAGAGTTCCAAATACCTGCTTATATGCAAGAAAAAAACTATTTTTTACAATGGCATAAGGCAGGCTGGACTCTATCAAAAAACCATCCAACATACTTTGATGATTAGGAGCTATAATACAAGTTGATGAGAGAAGATTTTCCCGACCCAATACTTCCATGCGAAAAAGAAGTTTAAATAAAGGAAAAAGCAGAACTTTAAACAAGAACATCGCAACTGGCGAATATATCAATTTCTCTGAAATATTTTCTCGTAAAACTTCGTCCCACTGGACTGTTTTTACATCAATGTGTGTCTGATGCTCTTGTATATATTCATAGAGCAGATGCATTTTCATGATCTTTGAAAATCTTGCTTCATCTATCTCTACGCCAAAACTTTTCTCTATAAAGATAAACAGCTCCACATAATCAAGTGAATCAAATCCAAGGTCGAGTTCCAAATGGGAGGAGGGAAGGATTTCCTCTTTGGTTACAGTTGAGATATATGATTTTAAGACTTTATAAACTTCATTATTAGGCTCATCTTCGGGAACTAGGGGATCACTTATAATTTCATAACCGCATATCTTATGGGCATCATCGACTTCTAGATTATAAAGTTCTACCGCGTACCAGCGAATCTCACTTTCTATATTGATGACTTTAGCCTCTTTAAGAGCTTCAAAATCCGGGTAGATAATCGCATAGGGAGAGTTATCGCGCAAAACAACCTTAATATTTTTCACGTAAGGTGAAAGTGATGAAACCCCATTTTCTATTTTTTCTAAATTCATCTGCAATCTTTTTTTAAACCTAATCTATTTTTCGTCAAGGTGCTAGATCTAATTATGATGTGACTACCCTATTCTTGCCTTGTTTTTTAGCTTCATACATCAGGCTATCAGCTCGTAATACGATCGATTGGACACTGTCCCCTTTTATATATTCTGTAACTCCAAAACTACATGTGATATATCCTACATCTCGAATATGCTTATCTTCAATTGCTCTACGAAGTTTTTCTGCGCCTAAAAGTGCATGATCTAAATCTGTATTATACATAATGACAACAAACTCTTCACCGCCCCATCTAGCGATGATATCTGTCGTGCGGAGCAATCCTTTAAACATTTGAGCAACTGCTACTAGAACATGATCGCCTACAAGATGTCCATGCGTATCATTCACATTTTTAAAGTTATCAATATCAAAGAAAATCAGTGAAAAGGACTCTGAGTTATAACGTTTAATCCGCTCGATCTCTTTAAAAAGTTCATGTTCAAACTTTCCTCTATTATAGATTCTTGTGAGTTGATCAACAACAAGAATCATCTCATAATCAGAAGTTTTTTTCACTAACAATCGATTGACTTCTTCAAGATCATTTTTATCTTGCTTCATAATCTCTGCCCAACGGGAGAGCACTTTTGATAATAGTTCTTCTCTTGTAACCTGTCCGATAATTTCGCCATTATGATCTGTAACAATTAAACGTTTAAAATGTTTTTCATTCGTGACTACAAGCGCTTTTTTGATAGAAATATCGTAAGAAACCGTTACAAGAGGAGAGACCATATACTTTTTGGCTTGTTCATCTAAATTTATATTCTCTTTAAACAATCGAATCACATCTTTTGTGGTTATGATGCCCACTGGTACAAATTGCTCATCTGTCAAAATAACGCAATCATAAATCGTATTATCAAGTTGATAAATCACTTGATTTAGAGGACTTTCTTGAGGAAGTTTTTTGAGCTGTGTTCCTATAAAAAGTTCCCCTATCATCCTGCGTTCGATCATAACAGAGGGATCAATCGCCGAGATAAGATCATAATATGTCACAAACCCGACAAGAACACCGTTTTCATCTACAATACAAATAGGAGAGTTTGAATTTTTCACGGCATTAAAACCATCTTTTAAGCTATTGTTGGGTGATAACATTTCAATATTATGATATAAGATCGAAGATATTTTTGTGTCAAAGTCAAAGTTTTCTTTTTTCAGTTTTATCAGATCCACAGCACTTAATAATCCAAATTTTTTGTGTCCCTCAGATATGACAACAATATCTCTATGGTTATGTGCATACATTTTATCTATAGCTTGAGCAACACTTTCATCGTCTCTTATTGTCAAGACTTTTCTAGTGGCTATTTCCATAATATTGATATTTTCCATTGAATCTCTTATTCTAGTTATTTTCAGTTATTTTACACCCTTCTTTATAAAGATATGGTAAAGCCTCTTTGCAAATTGACTTTTTTTCGATATACTTTCGCCCTTAAAGTCTGTCTTGATGATAGCTTTAGAATTTTACAAAAGGAGAGCCAGATGCCAAAGATGAAATCGGTAAAAGGCGCTGTTAAGCGTTTTAAAATTAAGAAAAATGGAACTGTTAAACGCGGAACAGCGTTTAGAAGTCATATCTTAACGAAACAAGATGCAGGTACTCGTCGTGATCAAAACGCACCTAAAGTTGTAGCAAAAGTTGATGAAAAGAATATTAAGGCAATGTTCGCTTAATTTTTAAGCAAACTCATAATCTCCACATAAAAAGTGGGCAAGTCCACCAAAAATAGAGTGGCACCCATCGCAAAATGCTGATCGGGTAAAGAAAAGGAAAATAATATGCCAAGAGTAAAAACTGGTACTGTTCGTAGAGCACGTCACAAAAAGATATTAAAACTTGCAAAAGGTTTCTACAGTGGTCGTCGTAAACACTACCGTAAAGCAAAAGAGCAAGTAGAACGTTCATTGTACTATGGTTTCCGTGACCGTAAACAAAACAAGCGCGAATTCCGTCGTTTATGGATCGTTCGTATCAATGCAGCATGTCGTTTAAATGACATCAACTATTCAACTTTCATCAATGGTTTACACAAATCTGGTATCGAACTTGACCGTAAAATTCTTGCTGATATGGCTATGAATGATGCAGCAGCGTTCCGCGCAGTTGTAGTATCTGCTAAAGCAGCGTTATAATCTTTAAGAGCTTCGGCTCTTTAAGATTTTATAATTTCCATCCACTCTTTCATCTTCTTTTCATAACCACTATCTTTTAACTCTACAAACTTCAACTTTTTACTTAAATATTTTTGTTTTACATAACCGCCAAAATCATGCGGATACAAATACCCTTTATTATTCTGCTGTATATTTTTTGGTATCTCTAAAAGTACGCCATCTTCTACCGCTTGCAGGGCACTATTTATCGCAAGATATGCGCTATTTGATTTGGGAGAAGCACAAAGATATACCACAGCTTGAGCTAAAATGATGCGTGCTTCAGGATAGCCTATCTTTGCCACTGAACTCATCGCCGAAGTTGTGAGAGTAAGTGCTTGAGGGTTTGCATTACCTACATCTTCACTCGCTAAAATAACTAAACGCCGCGCGATAAAATCAGCCGATTCTCCTGCTTTTATGAGACGAGCTAAATAATAGATAGCCGCATCCGCGTCACTACCTCGAACCGATTTTATAAGCGCACTAATAAGATCATAATGCACAGTTGCATCACTACTTCCATCATTTTGAGCCGTTGGACGAAGCGATTTTAAAAGCTCTAAAGTTATCTCATTATGAAGTGCTGAAGCAAACTCTAAAAGTTTGAGCATCGCTCTTGCGTCACCGTTTGAGCTCACAACTAAATACTCTTTCGCATCATCCCTACATGCGAAGTGCCCTTTGGGTGTAAGCTTTCCTGATTCAAGCGCTTTTTCCAAAAGAGCATTCATCTCATCTTTAGATATTCTCTTTAGTTCAAAAAGCATAGAGCGTGAACGCATAGCTGAAGTGAGTGAAAAGAAAGGATTTTCAGTAGAAGCGCCAATGAGTAAAATAGAGTTTTTTTCCATAACAGGCAAAAGAACTTCTTGCTGATTTTTAGCAAGTCGATGCACCTCATCTATAAAAATGAGTGGGCGTTGCAGTGCGTTTTCATACTGGTCAAATATTTTTCTGAGTTGCTCAACTTTTAAAGAGGTAGCATTAAATTCGTAAAAAGGGAGTTGCATCACAGTTGCAATGACGCGAGCAAGAGAAGTTTTTCCGCTTCCAGGAGTTCCATAAAAGAAACTGTGTCCCAAAGCACCATTTTCACATAAACGGCGAAGCGGAGCATCTTTTGAAACTAAGTGAGACTGTCCGATAATTTCATCAAAACTTTTGGGTCTTAGAAGATGAGTAAAATCCATTACCCAGCGATGATTTTGATGTAAACTTCACGTTCTTGACGCGGACCGTCAAATTCTCCAAAAAATACACCTTGCCATTTTCCAAGTGTGAGTTTTGCATTTACAACAGGGATAGTAACAGAGTTCCCCATACGTGAGCTTTTGAGATGCGCTGCGGCATTTTTTCCCGTATGTTGGTATTGCACATCACTCGGAGCAACACGGCTAAGTCCATTTAGAAGGTCACGACGAAGTGCAGGATCTTGATTTTCAAACATAAAAACACTTGAAGTTGTATGTGGAGTAAAAACAATACAAATTCCATCTTTTACCCCTGATTTTATGACTTCCTCATTTACCTCTTTACTTATATCCATGAGTTGTGTTTTGTGACTTGTCGGAAATTTCATTTTAATCATTTTCTAGCTCCTTTTTTCGGATTTTTTAGCTCTTTTTTACCGTATTTGTCTTTTTTATTTGTTTCTTTGCTTTTTGAGTCTTTATTTTTTAACTCTTTGATATAACTTTTATGCTCTTTGCCCGCAGTTTCATGGGGTTTTGCATAGGCTTTTGGTTCTCTTTCATCACTTTTTGATTCTTTTTTATCGAACTTTGGAGGCTTACTCCCAGTCTTTGGTGCTTTCTCTTTTTCTTCTCTTTCATGATGTTTCATGAACTCATAAAGATGTCCATACTCGCTTCTTGTTAAAAATCTTACTTTTCCATTTGGAAGATTATTCAGCTCAATACCGCCAAAACTTAAACGTTTAAGATCTACGACTTCTCTATCAAAGTGACCAAAGAAGCGTCTTACTTCACGGTTTTGCCCCTCACCGATAGCGATTTTAAGTATCGAGTACATAGGTGAATTTTTGATGATTTTATACGCATAAAATGGTGCAAAATTCATCGAACCTATGTCGCTGAGTTCATGTGCGCCAAGAGAAGCATCCTCAAGTTCAAGACCATTTTTCATAGCTGTTTCGATCGCTTCTGTGATCTCACCTTTCACTTTTACACGATAAACACGTTCCATACTTGATGTCATAAGAGCCGTCGCAACGCGCGATGCATCTGTCATCAAAAGTAACCCTTCCGTGGCATAATCAAGTCTGCCTATTGGAATATAATGTTTATACTTGCTTGGAAGCGTGTCATAAATCGTTTTTCTTCCCTTTGGATCAGTTTTTGTGACAAGCTCACCTTTTTCTTTGTTATAGGCGATAACTGTGTATTGCTCAGTTGGCATCACTTTTTTTCCACTAATGCTTACTTTTGAATATTTTTCATCCACTGAAGTTGCAGGGTTGATCTCTACTTCCCCATCAACTTTTACATAGCCAGCTTCTATCGCTTTGTCTGCTTCACGTCTAGAATAGCTCGAATAGTGCGCTATAAATTTGTTTAATCTCATCAAGATATACCCTTTTCTACGAGAGTATGTATATGCAATACACCCTCTACTTTTGCCGCTTTGTCTGTGACAACTGCTAGCTGAATTTTTCTCTCTTCTATCATTCCTAAAGCATCGCTTGCCAATATCGCTTTGTCATCAATCACAAAAGGATGTAAGGTAGCGTATTTGCCAACGGGTGATTCAAGAGAAAAATCATCTCTCATAAGTGCACGGCGAACATCGCCATCACTCAAAATACCAATCAATTTTTGGGTATCATCCACAAGCAAGACCGTTCCAAGACGTCCCTCGCTAATTTTTATGATAGCCTCTTTGATGGGTGTATCAATGCTTGCAAAAGGGAGGTTTTCTTTTTGCATAAGATCACCCACTTTGACAAACAGTTTTTTACCAAGTGCACCACCTGGATGAAAAGAAGCAAAATCACTTTTTTGAAAATTTCTCGCTCTCATAAGACATACAGCAAGTGCGTCACCTAGTGCGAGTGTCAAAGTAGTCGAGCTTGTCGGTGCAATATCTAGCGGACATGCCTCTTTTTCAACAATGACAGGAATCACCAAATCACTATATCTACCAAGCGTTGAAAGAGCATTTTTTGTCATACCGATAAGGGGCACATTGAAACGTTTTACATGCGGTAAAATCGCGCCTAGTTCTTCACTCTCTCCACTGTAACTGATGGCAATGACGACATCATCTTTGCCTATCATTCCAAGATCACCGTGCAGTGCTTCTGTGGGATGTAAAAAGAAGCTCGGTGTTCCCGTAGAAGCAAAAGTTGCAGCCATTTTTGCGCCAATGAGTCCAGATTTACCGACACCAGTGACTACAAGTTTGCCTCGACATGCCAAAATAGTTTCAACAGCTTTGTCGAACTCGCCGTCTATATTCTTTGCCGCATCGAGCAATGTTGCAGCTTCGATCTCTAAAGTTTGTTGTGCAATCTCTTTATAATTCATAATGTGATTATACCTTTTTTATCTGCATTTGGTATAATGCACCAATAAATAAAATTTGTGGAGAAACCTTATGAGAGATTTAATAGGAACATATGAAAACAGTATAGATTCACTAAGATTAAAGCCGAGAATACTCACAACCAATACACTTATTTTGGGTGAAGAGGGCTCTGGAAAAACGAATTTGGCTTGTAGAATCAGAAATTTTGTCATAGATAACGATGTCCCGACACTCTATCTTGACTTTTCAAACTCTCATCAAGAGGAAGTTGAACTCAGATATAAAGATGAGCATTTTCACTATATTCAGTATGATGAAACAGAAGTATTTATGCATGAGCTTCAATTACTCGTAGCACAAAAAAAACATATTTATATGGCTGTCAATCCAAACTTTTTTGCTACAAAAAAAGATATCAAAAGTAAGCTGACGCAAACACTTCAAATGCCAGATCTGCTTGATAATTACTACTATTTTTTCCACGACATTGCAAATCTTAACGGTTTTTACACACGATTTGAAGACTTCTTACTCTATATGCTCAGCCTTTTCAATCTAAAAAAATATGGAATTACATTTTTGACGCAACCTCATACAACTTTTGAAAATGCACAACTCAAGCTTCTTTTTACTTTTCTTTTTGTAGGAAAATGTTCAAATCTTGATTATTACAATACAGCCGTTTTAAAAACATTACAAAAAAATCATTTCCTGTTTCAGCAAAGAACTGCCAATAGAACACTTCTTTTCAATGACATCAAAACTAGTATGGTATCGATAGACGAATATCTTTTAGAAGAGTAACCATGCAAAATATTTTCGAGGAAGTTAGCAGTTTAGACCAGCATTGCTATAATGAACTGCTTCTTAGCGAAGATATTTTAATGGAACATGCAGCCGATGGAATGGTTGACTTTATCAAACAAAATTTTCCACAATCGAAAACTATTTTTATCAGCTGTGGCTCTGGAAACAATGGAGCTGATGGGATCGCACTCGCTCGCTTGCTTCACAAAGATTTTGATGTGAAGCTGCATCTTTTTAAAACTCCGACTTCACCAATGGCAAAACTCCAATATGAACGTATAAAACGTTTAAATCTTCCTATAACAGACCAAATAATAGAGTGTGATATCATCATAGATGCTCTTTTTGGAAGCGGACTTAGTCGTACACTTGAGCCAGAAACTGCCTTACATGTAAGCTTTTTAAATCAGCTTAGCGGGTTAAAAATAGCTTGTGATATTCCAACAGGCTTACATATAAATGGAGAATGTGAAGAAGATTCATTTGTCGCTGATTATACCTTGACGATGGGCGCACTTAAAAGATCTCTTTTTACTGACTGCGCTAAAGATATAGTGGGAATTATCAAAGTTTTAGACTTAGGCGTCAGTCGGGCAATTTACGAAACATCTTCAAAAACAAAGCTTTTAGATTTTGAAGATATGCACCTTCCTTTTCGAAGGGTTCAAAACTCCCATAAAGGCAGTTTTGGTCATTTGGCTATTGTAAGTGGTGAAAAACTTGGTGCAAGCGTTTTATGTGCCTCAGCCGCGCTTCGTTTTGGAACAGCTTTAGTCACACTTTTAAGTAATGAAAATCCTATAATTCCAACAGAACTGATGCTCTCTCATCAACTTCCAAACAACGCCACTGCCATTGCTCTTGGAATGGGGCTTGGCGTGGAATTTAGCCAAAATGAACTGCATCTGTTTTTAGACAATGATCTGCCGCTTCTACTCGATGCAGATATCTTCTATCATCCCTTTATTACCCAACTTTTAAAACGTGAAAATATCGTACTCACGCCACATCCAAAAGAGTTCACACAGCTCTTACATGTAAGCGGTATTGCAGATATCTCTGTCGATGAACTTCAAAATAATCGCTTTAAGTACGCAGAACTTTTTGCACAGAAATACAAAAATGCTATCTTAGTCTTAAAAGGTGCAAACGTTCTCATCGCAAAAAATGATGAACTCTTTGTCAATCCTCATGGAACAAATGTGCTTGCAAAAGGTGGCAGCGGAGATGTCCTTGGCGGTCTTATCGCTTCGCTTTTAGCACAAGGCTATACTCCACTTGACGCCGCTATCACTGGTTCTTTAGCCCATACAAAACTCGCTCTTGGATTTAAGGGTGCAAACTTTTCACTCACCCCAAATGACTTAATAAATGGAATAAAAGATCTTTGAAAAAAATCGTAATACTTTTTAGCGGAGAGGGTAAAAATCTCCACAATATCATAGAAAAACTGCATCCTAATATGTGTCAAGTCGTCTGTGCCATCACAAATAAGGCTGATGCAAAGGGATTAGAAGGCTTAGATGCGAAGTACCTTATGGGCATAAAAAGTGAAGTCTTAGAACATACTGGCTTTTCCTCACGTGAAGCTTATGACACAGAACTTGTAAAACTTATACAAAGTTACGAAGCTGATCTTATAGTACTTGCAGGGTTTATGCGAATACTCACTCCCATTTTTACCAAAAATATCAAAGCGATCAATCTTCATCCTTCACTCTTACCAAAACATAAAGGCGCAAACGCGATAGAAGAATCCTTTTCGAGTGAGGATAAAGAAGGTGGAATCAGTGTCCACTGGGTAAGCGAAGAACTCGATGGCGGCGAAGTGATAGCCCAAAAAAGTTTTTTAAAAAGTGAAGATGAAACATTGGAAAGCTTTACATGTAAGATCAAAGAGCTTGAATATGAACTGCTGCCAGAGACTATTACAAAAATTTTATATAAATTATAAGATAGCTTATGTTATAAATCAGACCAGATAAAATGAAGGAATAAACTATATGCACAAACTAAAAATCGGAAAATATGAATTAGACAGTCGTCTCATCGTCGGAAGTGGAAAATATAAAGATTTTGAAACAACAAAAATCGCGACTTTGGCTTCAGGAAGTGAACTCATCACCGTTGCAGTACGTCGTTTGAATATCACAGATCCTGCAAAAGAGAATCTTCGTGACACTTTTAGAGGCACAAATGTAAAATTTTTGCCAAACTCTGCGGGGTGTACAACTGCTGAAGAAGCGATAACGACTTTTCGTTTGACTCGTGAAGCAACAGGAATCGATCTTATCAAGCTCGAAGTGATCGGCGATACGCAAAAAACACTCTATCCGGATGTGATAGAAACTATCAAAGCGTGTGAAATACTTGCTCGTGAGGGCTTTACTATCATGGCTTACACGTCAGATGACCCGATCATAGCAAAACGTCTTGAAGACGCAGGAGCAGCGGCTGTAATGCCTCTGGCGGCGCCTATTGGAAGCGGACTTGGAATTCAAAATCCTTACAACATCGTTTTTATCCGCGATGCTATTAAAGTGCCTGTGATTGTAGATGCAGGGATCGGTTGTGCAAGTGACGCGGCTTATGCGATGGAACTTGGAGCAGATGGAGTTTTAACAAATACTGCCATAGCTCAGGCAAAAGACCCGATGATCATGGCGGAGGCTATGAAGCATGCGGTTATCGCAGGACGCATGAGTTATCTCTCTGGAAGAATCGCAAAACGTCCATATGCAACAGCATCTTCACCAATTGATGGACTTATTCAGTTCTAAACTTCTAACTTCTTTGAGAGGTGGGTCATAAGCAGTAGCTTTCCCATCCCCTCAAAAAACTTCTCTATTCCCATATTATCAACTGCAACAGCCTTTTTTAAAGCGCTCAAAAATACGAGTCTCGACTCAGGCGACGCTTGTGTATAAGTATCGATGATCCATTCAAATGAAAGTGAATGTAGCTCACCGTTGACATCAAAATCGATCGCAGAGATAGGATTGACCCCTTTTTCTTTTAAAATTTCTAAACACTCTTCTTTAATATTCATCCAATCACTCCTGCAAGATTAAGCATAACAATAACAAGCGATATTGGCGCGATATATCTCAAACTAAAATACCATGTATCAAATGCACGTCCTAGTTGTGGGCGAAGCACTTTCTCGACTTGTGATTTTGGCATAATATATCCTACGAAAATAGACATAATAAGCCCGCCAACAGGTAGCATAAATGTAGCTGTAAAAAAGTCAACCCAGTCAAAAAAGTTTTTGTTTTCCCAAGTCAGATAGGATGAAAAGCTATCAAGCTGAGAAAGGATAGCGACAATACCGACGAGATAGAAGAAAAGCCCCATAAGCACAGAAGCCTTGATTCGACTCCATGAAAATCTATCTATAAAATACTGTATCATCGGTTCAACAAGAGAAACTGCAGAAGTCAGACCCGCAAATGCCAATGAGATAAAGAACATCACAGCAAAAACATTGCCCAAAATGCCCATTTGATAAAAAACAGCAGGTAAAGAGATAAATACAAGCCCAGGCCCAGATGATGGTTCTCCACCATATTCATATAAAAAAGTAAACAGCATCAATCCTGCTAAAAGTGCAATCGCCGTATCCGCGATAACGACGACGATAGAACTTGTAACAAGATTTTGACCCTTTTCAAGTGATGCAGAATAAGTCATAATTGCGCCCATGCCAAGTGATAGGGTGAAAAAAGCGTGTCCGACTGCTGTAACAAAAGCAGTGGAGTCTATCTTGGAAAAATCAGGTTTGAACATAAACTCTACTGCTTGATGAAAACTATCTAAAGTTGTAGCATATAAAAACATCCCTCCAATAATGATAAAAAGCATAGGCATTAGCACTAAGTTCAGTTTTTCAATTCCCCCTTTTATCCCACGCGCAACAACAAAAGTGATAAGTGCAAAAGAAACTGTATGATAAAAGAGTTGTGTTTTAAAATCAGAATGGAGCATTGTGCTAAAAATAGTTTTTGCTTCATCAACTGAGGATGGTAATCCACTAAGTGAAGTGACAATATAGTTGAAAATCCAGCCAATGACAACTGAATAGTATATCATTACTAAGAGTCCAGCAAGAGCCTGAAAACCACCATATTTCCAAAATTGCTTATTTTTTGGTGCCAACTTTTCAAAACTTGTCACAGTATCAGCGCGTCCAAGATAACCTATAAGCATCTCTGCAATCATAATTGAAAGACCGATGAGCACAACAGTGACAAGATACATTAAAACAAAAGCACCACCACCAAATTTTCCTGTTATATATGGAAACTTCCAAATATTGCCAAGTCCGATTGCGCTCCCAGAAGCTGCTAAAATAAAACCAATACGGCTAAAACGTGCTACTTTCATATTCCATTTTCCTCCCTGTTTTGCCAAATTATACCCTTTTAGAAAAAAAATGCAAAAAAAGTATTGACAAAAGATATAAAATAAACTATAATTTCGCCTCACTAATCAACGACCAATAATCGGAGTTTAGCTGAATAGGTCGGGGTGTAGCTCAGTATGGTTAGAGTACTTGGTTTGGGACCAAGGGGCCGAAGGTTCGAGTCCTTTCACCCCGACCACTTTTTATATTTATTATTACAATTATGGTGGGATTAGCTCAGTTGGTTAGAGCACTGTTTTGTGGTACCAGGTGTCGTTGGTTCTAACCCCATCTTCCACACAGTTAAAATCCCAACATGTTGTAAAATACATGGTTGTGCTTTATTTTTTAT
>CAISHH010000067.1 GCA_903885085.1 uncultured Campylobacterales bacterium | reverse complement strand
CTCGTTTTTTTCATTACGCCGAGATTTGCAAAAGGCTCTGTAATAACAACAAACTCTTCGCCACCCCATCGAAACAGCTCATCTTTACCAAAGATCATAAATGCTTTGACAAGACGTGAAAACTCTTTTAAGATAAAGTCTCCCTTATCATGTCCATAGTCATCATTTACTTTTTTAAAGAAATCAATATCCATAAGTATTATAGAAAACTCTTTCCCCTCTTTTATCTTTTCCTGAATCACTTCTTCATATTTTTTTCTATTAAATTGCTCTGTCAATGAGTCAAGATATATCTCATCAAGCATCTTCTGCTTATTTCGTCTCTCTTGCGTGATATCATAACTTACACTGAAATAATAGGCTCTTTTTCCATTTTCATCACTAATGGTCTTTATCTTTTTTTTGTCATAATAAATAGTTCCATCTTTCTTTTTGTTGACAAAAATACCTTCAAATTCACCCTCTTTTATAAGTGTCTGCCACATACTTTTATAAAAACTACTATCTTGCTGTCCAGATTTTAGAAGTTTAGAATGTTTACCAACAAGGGAAGCTTGCGAATATCCTACATTTTGACAAAAAGAGTCATTAGCATATACAATCTTTGCCTCAAGGTCTGTCACAAGAATCATCCCAGGAGCGCTCTTTACAACAGCTTGAAGTAAGAAATTATCATTTTTTATCTTCATATATTTTGTGATTATCTTTTGAAAAGAGATGTAAGCCACAGTTTGATTTTGCTCATCTTTAAGATGAGAGACACTCCACTGTGCCATATATTCAGTGCCATCTTTTTTATAGTTGATATTTTGCCCTACAAAATTTTTACCATCTTGAAGATCTTTTCTTAATTGTTCGAGTATATTATAATTTGTACGTCTGCCATAAAGGATACTTGGACTTTGTCCTATGATCTCATATTTTTCATATAAAGTCTCACGGCAAAAAGCTTCATTGACAAAAATTATCTCTACCCCCTCATCCAAAGAAGCCGTCGTAATAATAATGGGCTCAAGCGCATTATCAAAACTTTCAAGAAGTGATTTAATTCCAATATTTTCAATATTTATCATATGCCAATTATACCTTATAAAAAATTCTCGCACTTCCAAAGACAAAAACTGCAATGGCGATTTCTTTGAGATCTTTTTCTGCTAAAAGTATAAAAATTCCGCCTAACATTAATGAAAATGAGATCGCATAAGATTTTATACTGATTTTGAGATCTCGTTTTATCCAGTCGAGTTGGTCATTTGAAAGCTCTACATGTAAAGCATCTGAACTGATCTTTTTAATAGCTGTTTTAAAATCTTTGGCGATAAAAGGAATATCTTTGATCTCATCTATCAGAGTCTCTAAAATGCTATCTTTTGCACCAAGAGCACGAGGGATATTTTTTTGCAAAATCGGCAAAATATCTTTGATGCCATTGAAATTTTCTATATAGGTCGTTCCAAGTCCCTCGATGATGGCACTCACACGAAGGATATAGATCGCATCACTTGGAAGTTTAAATGGCAGATCTCGTGTTGATTCCATCACTTCAAAAGCAAGTTGCTGCATAGATTCACTTGAGAGGTTCTCATTTGAAAATATCTCAAACATCTTGGAGGCAAATTCCGCAAGTTCTGCTGTGGGAGCTTCATATGCAACAGTTCCAAGCTTTTTACTTGCATCGATATAGCGTTCATAATCTTGTTCATTTGCCGCTTTTATAAGCTCGATAATAGCGACTCTTGAGTTGTTTGGAACAGTTTTAACCATTCCAAAATCAAGAAGAATTAACTCGCCCTCTTTTGTCACTAGGAGATTTCCTGGATGCGGATCAGCGTGAAAATATCCCTTTATAAGCATCTGCTGGGTGTAAAAATCTACAAGCTTTGAAATGATATTTTTAAAGTCTATTTTGTGTTTAAAAATACTCTCTTTGTCATCAAAACGAAACCCCTCTTCAAAACTCATGACAATCGCATCATCACTGCAAAGCTCTTTATAAGCAAGAGGAAATCTAATGCCGCTTTCTTTGTAAACTGATGAAAATTTTACAAGATTGCCAAGTTCATGTGTGAGACTGACCTCTTGAAGAATCATCTTTGAAAACTCAGAGATAACCGCTTCAATAGAATTTTTTGTCGTATGTGAAAAGAGTGGACGAAAAAGAATATTAAAAAAGTTAATAATCTTTATATCAGCTTTAACTTGATCTGCAATAACAAGACGTCTAAGTTTCACCGCCACTTTTGTACCATCAAGCATGTATGCTACATGCACCTGACCGATGGACGCTGAAGCGATGGGTGTCTTGTCAAAACTTTTAAAATCATCTACCCTAAAAGCTCTATTATAGACTATCTCAAACTCTTTTTCACTCATGGCAGGAAGTTGGTCATGAAGTTCCTTGAGTTCCTCTAAATATTCAGAGGTAAAAAAATCTGCACGCGTCGCAAGCACTTGAGCAAGCTTGATAAAGCTTGCCCCAAGCAAGATGATCGCCGATTTGAGTTTTTTTGGACCAAGCGGCTTGATACCTAAAAAACTTTCTCTCTTTTTTATGACCAGATAAACAGTCAATAAAAAAGTAAAGACAGCATAGATCCGCTGCGGTGAATAAAAGCTAAGAGGTTTTATTTGAGATCCTCTTTCAATTTTTCTAAGTCCACTTTTGTAGCAAGTCCTAGTTCGTCTATGATCTCTTTGAGAGTGGATTTGAGTTTTTCTTTGAACTTGTCATCCTCCTCTTTACCTTTTTTTTCAATTGATTCCAAAAAACTTTTTGCATCAGTTGTTTTGATTTTTCCTTCATCTTCAAGCTTTTTAACTTCCGCTTCCACTTTTTCTTTTAAAACACTCGCCGCACCTATTCCTGCATAGATAAGATCTTTCAACATTTGCTATCCTTTATCTCATTATATAATTTGAAAAGATAATAACGTAACTAAAAAAAGTTTCATATCTATTTTTTGACAACTGATAAGTTCTTAAGTTAGTAAAAAGTTTGCAAAAAAACTAACTTTAAGAATAGCTGGTTAAAATTCCATCCTTCTAAAATGCCGGCATAGCTCAGTTGGCTAGAGCAGCTGATTTGTAATCAGCAGGCCCGGGGTTCAAATCCTCGTGCCGGCACCACTTTTACACT
>CAISHH010000066.1 GCA_903885085.1 uncultured Campylobacterales bacterium | reverse complement strand
GTTTGATTTTAGGGGTTCATTATAGTAGCTCAAGTGCTGTATAAAAGTTCTTTCCCTCATCAAGATGCGTACTGAGTGTTGTTAAAAAAAGTTTCATTTTTTTATTGTGTTCATAATGCGTTTGTACGATTTTGAGCGCTGAAACAATGCTGATCCCTGAACGGATATACATAGAAAGTTCTCTCGACAAGGAAGCGAGCTCTTTTGGCGTGATAGTATATTTTCTTGTAAAATTCAAACCCTGAAAAAAGAGTTCCCCTTCTTCTTGAATTGATTGATAAATGATATTGAGAGATTTGAGCTTATTTTTGGCTTCTTGCAAAGAGGAAGCCTCCACCTTTGCGTTTACTTTTTTGCCCGAGCTATCTATGCCCTTATATTTATATATCATTTTTGTACTTCTTGGATCAACTGATTTTTAGTATCACTAGCGTTGGCAAGTGAATCATAAACCTTAGTACCGTTGATGAAATCACTAAAGTCGTATACTTTATTTTTATATGCAACTAAAATCTGATCTCCAATGCCTGCTTTGTCTATAGAATAGGAAAAACAAACATCTTCACGCACACCATTTTTGTTAAAATAAGTATCACTAGAAGTTGCTACTAAGGCGTTATTTTGATCAAAGCGATACATCTTGACACTTTTATCAAGGATTCCATCATATTGCTCTGTTTTATTTCCATCTACTATCATTTCACATTGTGAGCAATCATCCATGCAGACAAACTTTACACTCTCTTCATACTTCAACCCTCGTATGTGAGCTTGAAGATTTGAAAGATTTATACTTCTTTGATTCGTTTTTTTATCATTAAAGTTCACGATAACAAGAGTATAGACTACACCAATGATAAGCACAACGATGATAAGTTCAAGAAGCGTAAAGGCTTTTCTCAAACTATTTACACTCACTCATTTTTAAGTCCGCGTACTCATCTGTTCCACCCTCTTTTTTGTCCGCACCCAAGGACATAAGCTCAACATTTCCAGCGTCATCGTTAATATATATAAAATTAGTACCCCAAGGATCTTTAGGGATTTTACCATCTTTTAAGTAGCCTTTTTTAGAGTAGTTTGGATATTTTTCTTCATCCGGATTTGTAGCAAGTGCCTTTAATCCTTCACTCGTAGATGGATACATACCATTGTCGAGTTTAAACATATCCAAGGGACCATTGTAAAGACTCTTCATATTTACACAAACAAGCTTCCCTTTGGCTTCTTCGCCCTTACCCACAAGGTTTGGAACGACCATTGCCGCCAAAAGTCCAAGAATGACGATAACGATCATCAACTCTATAAGAGAAAAACCTCTTCGCATTGTTTGCTGCATAAATATTGCCTTTCATTTTTCAATTACACTATTATACTAAAAAACATTTATTTTAATATGACTTCAGTTTCGCATCTCAAATGATGTGCTAAAAGCCCAATCCGAACAATGAAAAACCTCTTCATAAAATCTTCATAAATATCATCTACAATAAATCATCAAAATTTACTTTAAAGGAGCAAATATGCGCAAATTTATGATTATGCTTTCTTCTCTCATGTTGATATTTATCTTAGTTGGATGCGGCGGGGGTGGCGGCGGTAGCAGTGGATCGTCTGGAAGCGCTAGTGTTTCCACTGCTACATTTATTGATGCAGGTGTGGTTGGATTGGAGTTTGATACCGCTTCACAAAGCGGAAAAACAGACCTCAATGGTAACTTTATCTATCAAGAGGGAGAATCTGTCACTTTCCACATTGGAAATCTTTACTTAGGATCTGCGAAACCCCAAAATGGCAAAGTAACTCCTCTGGATCTTATTGGAACATCTGACGTTCATGACCCTAGAATTGTTCGTATTTTACAAACACTTCAGTCACTTGATAGTGACAACAATACCTCAAATGGCATTACTATTGATCCTGTCATAGTTGAAACTCTTAAAACTCAAACACGAGTAGATTTAAGCAATAATACAACAACAGATGCAGATGTTATAGGACTGATTGGAGCTTTTAAAGTTGATACATCAACAGCGATAGCTCACTTTCAACAACATATGAATGATCCATCAAATAACTCACAAGCTTATGTTCCGCCGACAACGGGAACTAGTGGAAGTGGCACGGGAGGAACAAGTGGAACTGGTACAGCGAGTAATATGGGGAACAGTGGTAACTACACGCTTATTGCATGGAATGATTTAGGAATGCATTGTGTCGATGGTGCGGATTACTCTATCTTTAGTATTCTTCCTCCATACAATAATCTTCATGCGCATCTCATCAGTAAAACTGCTACTAGCGGGAAAAACATTACAAGCGGAGTGACCATCACTTATGAATCTGTTGCTGATACGACTGGCTCTATCAATACTACAAGCATAGGCAAAACAAATCTATGGACTTATGTCCTTTCACTTTTCGGTCAATCACCTACGCCAAATCATGGGCTCAATCTTTCAAAGCCTTCAATCTCAAATCCAGCACCGAGCTTAACTCCTGCTGCACTTACTTATAATTCAACCCTTGAATGGTGGGAAGCTGAGGGGATTCCAGCGCTTCCTTATGATGATCAAGGTAATAAAAACTATTACCCTATGGTCAAAGTTGTAGCAAAAGACAGTTCTGGAGCAGTCATAGCTACTACAAATGCTGTTCTTCCTGTCTCGGATGAGATGAGTTGTGTTACTTGTCATGCAAGCAATAGTGTTGCGGCGGCCAAACCTGCAGCAGGCTGGGTTAATGATGGTGTTATCTTAAAAGATTGGAAACGAAATATTTTAAGACTGCATGACGAAAAAAATCCAAATGCGATTGCAACTGCAAATATGAGCGGAAAATACAATAAAGGAACAACCCTTCTAGCAAACGCCGATGCAGGTCAACCGATCTTATGTGCCGCATGTCATAAATCAAATGCACTAGGCACTCCGCTTGTAGCAGGAATCAAACCTCTAACAGAGGCTCTTCACAGTAAACATGCGACAGTGACTGATCCAACAACGAACCTTTCTATGGACAGTAGTACAAATCGTGATTCATGCTACAAATGTCACCCCGGTTCAGCGACAAAATGTCTTCGCGGCGTTATGGGAAATGCAAAAACTTCTACAGGTGCAAATGCAATCGATTGTCAAAGCTGTCATGGCAAAATGAGCACAGTAGGTAAAACAGGACGGGAAGGTTGGTTAGACCAGCCAAATTGCCAAAACTGCCACGACAAAACTAGTGCGAGTGTAAATACTTTTTCAAGATTTACTTCAGTTTTCGCAAGTGGTACAACGGTAAGAACTGCCGTAGATACTCGTTTTGCAACGACTGCGAATACTCCAGCATCTGGCAAATCACTCTACCGTTTTAGTAAAGGACATGGGAATCTTCAGTGTGAATCGTGTCATGGAGCTACTCATGCAGAATATCCAAGTTCACATGCCAATGACAACGTCCAAAGTATGGCGCTCCAAGGGCATACAGGAACCATCGCAGAGTGCACGACTTGTCATACTACAGTCCCAACAACAACGACTGGAGGACCGCACGGAATGCATACAGTTGGCGATGGATGGATAAGTTCTCATAAAAATGCCGCTAAATTGGCAGGCGCAAACAAAGGAGCAGGAACTGATGCTTGTGCCACTTGTCATGGCACTGATTACAAAGGAACATCCCTTTCTAAAGCAACGAAAGCTAGAAGTTTTACCAAGGTAAACAAAACATTTGCAGCAGGTGAAATGGTAACTTGTTATAAATGTCATAGCGGACCAAGCGGAGACTAAAAATCATATTCTCACCCTATATGATTAGGGTGAGATATCAAACTGTCCAATTTCATCTTCTCCCGATTTCAATTCTTTACAAATTTAAGTTACTTTTATTATAATTATCTTTACTATCAAAAGGATGATGTTTGAATCTTAAAACTCAGCTAGAAAACGACCCTATTAGTCTTCCTGAAAACTTTTTTCACCTTGTACAAAAATACAAAGAGCATCTTTTTAAATGGAATAAGATTCATAATCTTACCGGCGCAAAAGATGAAAAGACTTTGGATGAGTTTATCTATGACGCTGTTTTGCCTGTAAAATTTTTGCCACATGTTAAAACGCTTATGGATATCGGAACGGGCGCTGGTTTTCCGGGAATGATTTTAGCTTTTGCACTGCCAAATACGAAAGTCACTCTCGTAGAACCTTTAGCTAAGAGAGCGAGTTTTTTACAGTTCATTAAAGCTGATCTTGGGCTTGATAATGTTGAAGTGAAGATGTGCCGCGTTGAAGAACTCCAAGAGGGAACGTTTGATATTATCACTTCTCGCGCGGTTACGGAAACAAAAATGCTGTTACAATTAAGTAAACCTTTTCGCCATGATGGCACGATGCTTCTTTTTTACAAAGGCGAAAAAGTTTATGATGAAGTGGATGAGGGTTATGAGCATGAGGTTATCAAAGCGCATAATCGTCACTATCTTCTTATAAAAAATATAGATTAGGAATATATAATGTTAAAACTTCTTCTCGTCATCGCAGTTGTATGGGGTGTTTACCACTACTTTATCAAGAAAAAACCGCTTTCTTCTTCGCATAGAGATTCACAAGCACTTGAAGATAACGATATGGTTCAGTGTTCTACATGTAAGATCTACGTAGAAGTCAATGAAGCGATCCTCTCAAATGGAAAATATTACTGTTCAAAAGAGTGTTTAAGGAATGCAAAATGATATTCTTTGGACATAGATTTTTAGCAAGCGAACATTTTTATCATATAGAAAGTATCTATTGTATTTCAAAAACTCCCTCAAATTCCACCATTTATTTAACTTTTGACGAAAATAATCTTGATATCATTGACCATCTGTTTACCCATAATATAAAATTTGCTTTACATGTAAAGAATGTAAAAGAGCTTGTTTATGCCCATGCACTCGGCGCCTTATACATAACTGTAGAAAAAGAATTAGCAAAAAATGCTCAACGTGTTGCAAACGATTATCTTTTTGATGCTAAAATTTTGGCACACATAGATGATGAAGATGAGATCGAAGAACTCGCTCTTAATGGAGTCGATGGTGTTATATTTGCAAAGGGAATAATAAAAATAAGCACATGATAAAATTACTTACACTCTTAACATTTTTACTTCTATTTAGCGGTTGTTCGAAGCAGGTTTTATACCCCGCCAATTATCCCGGTATAACCCCTCAAGATTCAATCCAAACTTCACAAACAACTTCAAACTCACAAGACCAACTCGCTCAAGATGATCAGAAATCTTCACTTTTAGACAAACTCCACGCAGAATACAAAAAATGGCAAGACACTCCTTACAAATATGGAAGCACAGGACAAAACGGCACTGACTGTTCAGGTTTTGTACAGGCAATCTATAAAGAAGCTTTTGATATGGAGATTCCAAGAGACAGTAGCAATCAAGTGCTTAAAGGAACTGAAGTTTCGAGCTCTGAACTCCAACCGGGAGACTTAGTGTTTTTCAAAATAAATGCCCACCTCAGACATGTGGGAATCTATGTTGGAAATAACAGTTTCATGCATTCAGCTACAAAAGGCGGTGTTATGATCTCAAGTATGGATATGGGCTACTGGAAGAAAAGATACTGGACTAGCAGAAGAATGTTGACAGAGGGGACATATACCGCTCAAAACTAAGCTCGTTTCAAAGAGTTGATAGTTACTCTTTGTACTAATATCACTCACAATCTTTCCAATATCAAATTCAATATCTGAAAACTCCCCACATTCTTGACACAATAAATGTCCATGCGACTCTTTTGCAATCTCAAATCTCGATTTTTGTTTTGGAATCTTCACTTCTGTTATGACAGAAGAAGCCATCATCGCATTAATATTTTTGTACATCGTCGCAAGTGAAATAGATGCAAATTTTTCTTTTATCTGCAGATACAGATCATCCACATTTATATGCCCCTTTTGATCCATAAGAGACAATATACCCAATCTCTGCGGCGTGACTTTAAGTCCATGCCCACGTAATAAGTTTTCGTAATTCATGTTGGAATTATAACTTTTAATATTTGAATATTTTGTAAATAAAGAATAATACTTTTATTTACATATAAAAATATCTAATTCATATCAAATAACGATGAAATAACATTAATGTTTAGATAACATCAAATTCGCTACAATTTACAAAACACACAAGGAGTTTCAGATGAAACGTTTTACAATCGCTAGTTTATTAATTGGTAGTTCACTTATGGCCGCGATGGGTGCTAATATGCCTTCGTTTAATGATTTTGATACAAACAAAGATGGAAAAATCACTCAACAAGAGTTTGAATCTACACAACAAGCAAGAATGCAACAAAAGGCAGAATCGGGAAAAATGATGAAAAATGCCGTAAATGCTCCTGCTTTCTCAGATATTGATACAAATGGCGATGGCGCAATCAGCAAAGATGAATTTGCAAATCATCAAAAAAACAATATGATGAATAAAAGAAGTCAAATGGGACAAGGGATGAGACAAGGGCAAAATAACTAACTATATCAAAAAGTCTCTATAATAGAAAAATCATTATTTAAGTGATCTTATATTAAAATTTCTACAATGGATAAAAATTATCCATAACTTTAAGGAGAAAAGATGAAAATAGCAATAATTAGTACAATCGTTGCCTCAGCCCTTATGGCAGCTACGCCACTTATGCAAGATGCAAAAAATGCAGGTTTACTTCCAATCCCAGCAAAACAAAAAGAGTTAAATAAACTTATAGATAATCCTAAAAATCCTATCACTTACGCAAAAGTTGAACTTGGAAAAAAACTTTTCTTTGATACAAGACTTTCAAAAAGCGGACTTATCAGCTGTAATACATGTCACAACCTCGCAACCGGTGGAGTAGATGGACTCCAAGCTGCTGTTGGACATAAATGGTCTCAAAATCCTCACCATTTAAATTCACCGACTGTCTATAATGCAGTATTTTTTAGTTCACAATTTTGGGACGGACGTTCACCTGATGTTGAAAACCAAGCGCAAGGACCAATCCAAGCAGCTCCAGAGATGGCAGCAACTCCCGAGCATATCGTTTCAGTTGTAACTTCTATGCCAGCTTATGTAGCAGAGTTTAAAAAAGCGTATGGTGACAAACCGATCACTTTTGAACTTGTAGCTGATACTATTGCGACTTTTGAGCGTACTCTTGTAACGCCAGCACCTTATGACAAGTTCTTGCAAGGTAATGACAAAGCATTAACTCCAGTTCAGAAAAAAGGATTAAAAACTTTCATCGATCTTGGATGTACTTCATGTCATACGGGAATCGCTTTAGGTGGAGAGATGCAAGCTTTTGGTGTTGTAGCTCCATATAAATATGCTCATATTGGAGATTTTGCAGGAAATAAAGATAAAATGGTTAAAGTTCCAACACTCAGAAACATTACTGAAACTGCTCCATATTTTCATAATGGTGCAGTAGCAACTTTAAAAGAAGCAATACAAGAGATGGGACGTATCCAACTCGGTGCGACTGTAACTGACGAGCAAGCATCTGATATCCAAGAGTTTTTCAAATCACTCGAAGGTAAAAAACCAAATATTGTTTATCCACAACTTCCGGCATGCAGTGCAACTACGCCTAAGCCAGACATCAACTAGAGAGTTTCTCTCTAGTTTCCATTTATCATATTGGAAATAATTCCCTTTTCATCTCTTATATCAGCTACGACAACACCCGCTACATGTAAAGGTACAAAGATAAGTATGATGTTATAAACAGCTTCATGAAGCTCTTTTATATCATGAGCCGTCTCTTTTAATAATACCAACTCTTGATAGAAATGAATAATCAATCCGCTTAGTGCCATAAAAAACAGCGCTACATAAATCACTACATATCCAACACTGACAAGTTTATGATGCAAATCTAACTCTTTAAACTGGAAGCTTTGTTTGCCACTTTGTGTAAAAAATAAAGCAATACGATAAACAACTAAAAATGCAAGTGCATACCCCAAATATATGTGCCAATCCCACATCGGAGCAAAAAGTGATTTTGCAACTATTTTGGCTTGTTCATTTGAGATTGTTACACCGATTTTTATAAGTTGGTCAGCAATAGTTTGAGCATTTTCTCTGACATTTAAAAAAGTTTCTCTGAGAAAAATCGTCCCTAAAAGCCCCATAACGACAACAGCATTTACCCAATGCCAGATTCTAAAACTTCCACTCCATTTTTTCACACAACACTCCGTTTAATATATTCCCTCATCGAAGTCAGAACCTCATAACCGATAGTTCCACAGCTTCTCGCATATGTGTTTGCATCATCAAAAATACAAATCTCTTCCTCGGCACAATCGAGATTGACATTATCCATCGAAATACGACCGAGAATTTTGTGTCCTTGAGGCGTGGTGAAATTATTTGAGCCATTTCGAAGCAATCCATCTGCATAGCCGACATCATAATTGCCTACTTGCATATCAATCTCTGCTTCGTAAATGCCACCATAACCTATACGCTCTCCCGCTTTTAAAATACGTGATGAAAGTTTAGATGAGTGAAGAGAGAGAACAGGTTTTAGAGAATCTACATTCTTGTCTTTATAAAGTGTTTCGTTTACATCTAAACACCCATAAATAGCAATTCCTACTCTTACCATATCATGCAAACATTCACCCGCGCGAAAAAGCGCGGCAGAGTTTTGAGAGTGAAAACGAAGATGTTTCATTCCCATATTTTGGGCAATCTCTTGCGCTTTTTCTTTTATCTTTTTGAAATTTTGCTCCTGCACAAACCACTCTGTGGAAAGTTCATCCGCGCTTCTATGATGTGTAAAAACACCCTCTACATGTAAGCCATGCTCACGGCAAAGTGTAAATGTATTTTCAAGCTGATCAATACTCACGCCGTTTCTATGCATTCCGCTGTCTGTCTTTATCTCCACTCTTGTATTTTTTGGGAACAGTTTTATTGCATTAATGTCGTTGAGAGTATAAACAACATTAGGGATTGGAGTATCGGGAATCTCGGCAAGAACTAAGATATTCTCAAAAAAATCCTTTACATGGTAGGCTTCTTTTTGGTTTCTCACAACTGCTTTTTTGATCCCATATTCTTGACAAAGTGAAGCCATCTCGACGAGTCCGTGACCGTAGGCATTATCTTTTAAGACCACCGCTATTTTATCTTTAGCTGATGTGACTTGTGTAATAATGTCGAGATTATTAAAAAATGATTTTTTATTGAGGTTAATATGAGCCATAGCGAAATTATATCCGATTGCAAGCAAATAAAATGCTTCCCCGCAGAGTTTGAAAAACAAAGTTTTGTCCAAATTATCTTCCCCCACGAAAAAAGTGACTGGATCGATTACCTCGAAGAAGCAAGAGAGAATTTCGTCAATATCGCCAATGCGATTGCAAAATATGAAAAGTGTCTTGTGGTGTGTGATGACATTGCCTTAGTCAAAAGCTATTTTAAGAGTTTTGAGAACTTAGAATTTGTAGAGTTTCAAACAAACGACACTTGGGCAAGAGACTGCAGTGCCATCTCCATTTTAGAAAACGGCGAAAAAAAACTGCTTGATTTTACTTTTACGGGTTGGGGCTCAAAGTTTGATGCTCACTTAGACAACGAGATGAGTCGTGCTTTGACAGAGCACTATAAAACGCCGATGAAGACTATCGACTTTATCTTAGAAGGGGGTGCGATTGAGAGCAATAACAAAGGACTTTTACTCACCACTTCAGAGTGTATGCTCAATCCAAACAGAAACTCTAGCTACACAAAAGAGCAGACGACTGAACTTTTAAAAAGAGAGCTGGGCGTGAGTGAAGTGTTGTATCTCGATTACGGCTACTTAGCGGGCGATGACACCGACAGCCACATTGATACGCTTGCTCGTTTTGTGGATGAGCGCACTATTATGTACCTTACATGTAAAGATGAAAATGATGAGCATTATGAGCAGATCTCTAAGATGGAAACGCAGTTAAAAGAGTTTGCAAAGCAATATGACTTAGACCTTATTGCTCTTCCCTTTACAGATGCAGTTTACTTTGATGATGAACGTATCCCCGCTACCTATGCGAACTTTCTCATTATAAATGGCGCGGTCATCGTACCGACTTACAGAGTTTCTCAAGATGAAGAGGCGTTACAAATATTTCGAGATTTTTTCAAAGAGAGAGATGTCGTTGCAGTTGATTGTTCCGTGCTTATCCGCCAACACGGTTCACTTCACTGTGTGACGATGCAGTTTATCTGACACATCCAAAGATGTGTCGTTTTAAAAAGGATTTAGAACTTCACGTTCACAGCCATATCAACTGATCTTCCCATTCCTTGGATTGGTGTAAGACTTGTTTTAGTGTAATTGACAACATCAACTCCACCTAAAGGCATAGCATATGCAAGGTTAAAGAGGTTCATCACAGCCAAATCAAAACGGATACTTTTGTTTATTTGGTATCCAGCACGCAGATCTACTAAAGTATAGGCAGGAGTTTGCGGTTCTTTACGCAATGAATCTATAGAATCTTTCGACGCAACAGCTTGCACATCTAAACCTATATTTGCCGCACCTTTAACCTCATCTAAACTCAGTTTTGCATGGAATGGCATCACATGATAAAGTGATCCGCCATCTTTACGCATTCCGCGAGTGTATCCCATCACTGTTTTTACAGTACCTTTACCGTACTGAGTGTTATCCCATGTCACTACATCACCTGAAAGATCTGCACCATACATGAGTGCGTCATGATTTACAAATCTTAAGAGCTCAATACCTGCATACCCACCTGCTGTTGCTGTGCCAAGACTTTCAACATCTATATAGTTTTGAATCATTGTATAGTAAGGTGTCAACTTCACATGCCATGATTTATCTGCTATGTCATGAAGTAACCAAGTCGCACTAAATGTGTTTGCAACTTCAGGTTTAAGATCAAGATTTCCTACATAGCCAGCACCATCACCAAATGTATTGATCATCGCCATATCCATGGCAATTGGACCATTGATCGTTGCTCCATATCCGCCTGCCCAAGTATAAAGCTCATAAAGATCTGGGGAGCGTGTTTTTCTAGCAAATCCTGCTTCGATCTCACCCATATCACTATACTCATATTTACCCATCAAAGTAAGATCATAATTTTTAAACTCTTTTTTATGATCTTTTGCATTAAATGCTGCCGCATCTACTGGATCATTAGCAGTGCCATTAACATTACTGTTATAACCTACAACATCTCCAGTATTCATTTTTACAATATCAGTTCTTACACCAATATTTGTAGAAAATCTTTTTGTCCACTGCGCATCATCTTCAAGATAAAATCCAATTCTATCTCTATGTCCATCATTGATGTTCACAAAGGTATTTGGACCCATACCGCCAGATGTTCCAGTCGGTGATGGCCACCAGTCATCAAGAGTGAAGAAATCACCATCACTTCCAAATTTCAGCGTATGCACATCACTCACAGGAAGGGACATTCTAAGGTTATATCCTGTCTCTTTAGACTCTGTATTCATCGGCATATTGCCAGTTCTTTCTGTCAAGATTTTATTCATATAATGTGCAGTATTTTGATTATAAAGATCTGCATCAATTGAGAGTGCTCCGATACGCCCTTTATAACTCACTTCTCTATTTGTAGCGCCATTTGCTAGCATATCCATATACTGGTTTGGAAATCCCTCATAAAAAACATCTGCTTTTGAAATCTTTGCTGAAATCACATTTTCAGAATCTATCTTGTATGCTAAAGAAAGAGATTGTTTTTGCTGATTAAACAGAGTGTCTTTGACAATATTGCCATGTCCATCTCTATAATCTCCCGATTTTTCTGCAAAACCTGAATACCCAATGTTGATCTTATCAGTTGCCGCATTTACATTGAGACCAAATCCAGTTGCTGAACCGTTACTATGTTCAAAACCTGTCATATCTCCATAAAAAATATAGCTCTCGCCATTTGTAGCAAATTTAGGCTCTTTTGATTTGACCACTATCGTCCCAGCGATGCTATCTCCGCCTTGGCTCACTGGCGTCAACCCTGCGATCACTTCCATTGTTGCTAACTCTGAACTGTCCACATAAGATAAAGCAGGATTCATGTGATTTGGACAAGCTGAAGTGATAGTCATCCCATCTACTTCCGTTTTGACTCTCGTATCTGCCAATCCATGAATCGAAGGCAGTGTTGCAATTCCTCCATTATAGTTTGTACTCACACCTGGAAGATCTTTGAGTAAAGATGCTGAGTCCCCTGTTACGTTAGTAGCATTTGGTAAAGTGACCATATCTGAAGACGCTGTACTTAAGCTTGTTGCATCAACGCTAACAGCAGGTATCACAACAACGTCTGAAGCAAGGACAGAGATCGCTGCTAAAGATAAAAAAACAATCTTATTCATTTTATTTCCTTAAAAAAATATTGTGTATTGTAGAAAAGGAGTGTTACAAAAGTGTTAAATAGATAAAAAAATATAAAACTAATCGCTTACATGTACTCTTTACATGTAAGCGATATTCATCTGCGTGTGATAAACTTCCTTCACTTATTTGCAACATAAAAAAGGCGAAATTTTGTCAGAAACTCCAGAACCACTCAACAATCAAAAAAAACGAAACAATATCCTTTTACTTTTAGCCTTCTTCTTTCTCCTTTGCGGCGGCGGATATGCCTATTATTACACTTATGGGCAATTTTATGAATCAACTGATAACGCTTATGTGGGGCAAAATATCGTTTATGTCACACCTCAGACCACTGGCAATGTCAATGCGATTTATGTAAGTGAGATGCAAAATGTTAAAGCCGGCGATAAACTCGCACAGCTTGATTCCAGAGATGCACAGCTTGCATTTTCAAGTGCGAAAATGGCTCTTGCCGAGAGTGTACGCCAGATCAAACAGACACAAATGCTCAAAGATGAAGCGAAAAATGCCATCTCAGTTGCACAAGTAAATCTCGATAAAACAAAAGCTGACTTAGAGAGAAACAAATTTTTACTCTCCAAAGGCGCGATTACGGGAGAAAGATTTCAAAATCTTGAATTTGCCAAAGACTCAGCAGATGCAACTCTTCAAATGGCAAACAAAAAACTGCTCTCTATCAATGCCCTCCTTAAAGACAAAGATATCTCAAAAAATCCCCAAGTCCAAAATGCCATCCTTCGTGTACAAAAAACTTATCTTGATCTCAAAAGATGCGATATTTTAGCACCCGTGAGCGGTATGATCGCAAAGAAAAATTTGAGTCTTGGAGAAAGTGTTACACCAAATGCGACGATTCTTTCCATCGTTCCTCAACAAGATTTCTGGGTCGATGCTAACTTTAAAGAAACACAGTTGCAACACATCAGAATCGGTCAAGATGTGAAACTTATCTCTGATCTTTACGGTAACGATATGACCTTTCACGGGAAAATCGAGGGGATCGCCGCGGGAACTGGAGCGGTATTTTCACTTTTGCCTGCGCAAAATGCGAGCGGGAACTGGATCAAAATAGTCCAGCGTGTGCCGGTGAGAATCACACTTGATCCAAAAGAGATACAAACTCACCCTTTACAAGTAGGGAGTTCCATGAGTATCACAGTCGATCTGCATAAACAAGATGGAGGATTTTTAAAGCGTGTTACTTCAAAAGATGAAAATAAGTTGAATTATAAACTTTACGACAACTCAGACAACGAAGCCAAAGCGCTTGTCAAAGAGATCATCGAGCAAAATTTGTGAATGTTTACGAGCCGCTTCGCACACCTCAGTTAGTTATCATCACTATCTTTCTCGCACTTGCGACATTTATGCAGGTGCTTGACACAACCATTGCAAATGTCTCCATTCCCGCAATTGCGGGAGAACTTGGTGTAACTTCTACGCAAGGCACATGGATCATCACCGCTTTTACAGCCTCTAACGCCATCGCTATGCCTCTCACAGGCTGGCTTGCCAAACGTTTTGGTGAAGTGAAACTTTTTGCTCTCTCTACCATTCTCTTTGCCCTTACCTCTATGCTCTGCGGTTTTGCTCCAAGCTATCCTTTGCTTATTGCCGCGCGTGTCCTCCAAGGCGCTGTTGCCGCACCGATGATGCCTCTTTCTCAAAGTCTTCTACTTGCAAACTATCCTGCACATAAAAAAGGTTTAGCGCTTGCTTTTTGGGCGATGACAGCAACCATCGGGCCAATTGCTGGTCCACTTCTTGGTGGTTACATTACAGATAATTTCTCATGGTCTTGGATCTTTTATATCAATGTGCCTATCGGGATTTTAAGCTCATTTATCGTTTGGCAAATGCTCAAAAATCGTGAAACAAAAACATTTAATTTTCCTATCGATTTTATCGGTTTGCTTCTTTTAATAGTCGGTGTCGGTTCGCTGCAAATTATGCTCGACAAAGGTAATGAACTGGACTGGTTTGCATCTCCTGAGATTATCATTCTGACCCTTATTACCATTGTGTGTGTCTCTTTTTTTATCGTCTGGGAGCTCTTTGATAAAAACCCCGTTATTGATTTGAGTCTTTTTAAAAACCGTAACTTCACCATTGGAACTATCACACTGAGTCTTGGATACACCATCTTCTTAGGCGGAGGTGTTGTGTTTCCACTTTGGCTGCAAACTCAGCTTGGCTACACCGCTTTTTGGGCTGGCTTTGCTTCTGCGTCTGTTGGAATCTTCGCATTTTTACTCTCACCTATTGTAGGCAATAATCTTCATCGTCTCAATCTTCGAGTTTTAGTCACGATCAGTTTTATCCTCTTTGCTATCAGCTACTTTTGGATGGCAAAGTTTACGACCGATATCGATATCATCCATGCTTCACTGCCTAGACTTATTATGGGAGTGGGAATGGCTATGTTCTTTGTACCTCTGACAAGCATTATCATCTCTCAGATCGAACCTTTTAAGATCGCTTCAGCGATGGGAGTTGTAAACTTTTTAAGAATCCTCGGCGGAGGTCTTGGAACTTCGATCGCTGTGTCCATGTGGAGTACTCGAGGAGATTATTATCATGCTATCTATAGCGAGCAGATAACAAAATTTTCTCATGCCACAGATCAGTTTATGACTGCCATTTCAAGTGCTTCTCTTCCACCACTTGCAGTTATCAATACTATCATCGACCAACAAGCCTCAACTCGGGCAAATGATGACATTTTGCTTCTCTCGGGAGTTATATTTTTAGCTCTCATAGTCTTAATATGGTTTGCAAAACCTCCCTTTATGACCACAAGAGCAAAGAAATAGCTTTACATGTAAGCTTCTTTAAGGCTCTCTCTTGTAAAATTAACCACTCTAACTAAAGGATCTATATTGAACGCACTTCTCAAAGAGTTCCAAAGCAGAAAAAGTGAAATCGAAAGAGCTGTAGAACTGCTTTTTAAAGCAAATATGAAAATTACAGACTGGGATATTCCTGAAGCTGATGATGAAAAAGCGGCAACAATCTTACTTGCGATCATAGAAGAAAAACTTGACGCAATCCGTGAAGATGTCAAATCTGGAAACTATAAAAATTACTAAAAGGAAAAACAATGAGTTCACACAAACATCACGAACATATACAAAGAATTAAAAGCGAAGTAGAGCAAGCTCCACAGCTAAGTGAAACAGAAAAATCTGCAACGATCAAACGTCTTGAAGAGTGGGTAACAGAAGATAAAGCTGAGGGAATTCTTTACGAAGAGCTTCTAGAGATAACACAAGGGATCAAACCTATTCTTGCAGAACTAGGTCTGATCTAAAACTTTTCCCAACTTAGCCTAAAGCTCGTGCCTTGGTTGGGTTTGGAAATCACTTCAACTTTTATCTTTGCTTCATCGCAGATTTGTTTAACGATACTAAGTCCTACGCCAAAACCTCCTGCTACATGTGAGCCTCGTTCATAAAGTTCAAATATTTTATCAAGCATTTCTTTTGCAATTCCTACACCTTCATCTTGTATGATAAAAGCATCTTTTGTAAGAGCAAGAGTAATACGTTTATTTGGCAGAGAATATTTTATGGCATTGGATAAAAGATTTGAAAAAAGTAGTTTTGCTCTCTCTTCATCAAGTTTTATAAATGTATTTTCCAAGTTTGAGATGATTGCTATATTTTTCGCAAAACAAAGCTCAGCATAAAATTCTATGACCTCTTCAACTATCTCCTTTAGATTTATCTCCTGCACCTCTCCCAGCTTTGCAGAGAAACTCAAATACACAAGTGATTGATAGATAGCATAAAGCTGTTTCGTGCTGATAGAGATATTTTTAAGTATTTTTTCGTCATAAACTCCTTTTTGCATCGCTCTTTTTGAACTCATCCCAAGCGCTGTGATAGGAGTGTTGAGCTCATGTGAGATATCTTGGATAAACGTCTCTATCTGCACAACTTTTTGATGGATCGGGCGCATAAAGAGTTTTGAAAGAAGTAAAGATATCAGCACGATGATAAAAAAAGCAAGTGAAGCAACGAAGAAAACACTCTTTTGTAAAGTCTCCAACTTTTTATGATACTCATCTGTTTTGACGACTACATACTCGATATCCAGATGCTCTTGAGGAGAGGAAGAAACTAAAACAGATTTGCCATCTTTTTTATAATAACCGCTATTAAACTCTCTTTTCTCCTCACTTTTAATTAAAAAATACTCATATCCCTCTTCAAGTTTTGGAAGGTTTAAAACAGTTCCATGCATCTGAGCATTGATAATAAGACCGCCGATAGTGTCACTGTAATGCTGGAGTTTATAGTAAGTCGTGTTTTCAAGAGCATTTTTTTGAGCGGTATAATACCAAAAGCTTGAAAGCATCAAAAATAAAAAAGAGGAACCGACATAAAGAGCCAAAAAGGAGTAAAAAGATTTTTTTTCCAGACTATTCAAACTTATACCCTTCGCCTCGGATGTTGATGATATGCTCACGTCCTACATACTTTCTCAAGCTTTTTATCAGTGTTCTTATCGCATCGGATGATGGAAGTTTGTCATATTGCCAAAGGTTTTGAAGCAGCTCATCTGTGCTTATGACACGATTGTTGTGTTTATAAAGATAGAGCAGAAGTTCACTCTCTTTTTGAGTGAGATGCTCTGTTTTATCTTTACATGTAAGTTGTTGGGTTTGAGTATTTAACTCCATATCATTGCTAAGTTTTACGATGTTGGAAAGCCCAAAATGTCTTTTGATATTTTCTATGCGTCCATAAAGCTCTTCAAGGTCAAAGGGCTTTCGAATAAAATCGTTTGCTCCACTCTCAAACGCTTTTTTAAGATACTTGATATCTTGAAATGCCGTTATAAAGATAGTCGGTGTTTCATCATGAAAACTACGAAGTTCACGCAAGAGAGTGATGCCGTCGCCATCTGGAACATTGATGTCGAAGATATACAGATCATAAGAGTTTTCTTCGCTAAGGGAAAGTGCCTCTTTCATACTGTATGTGTGTGTCACACTGTATGTCTCGCTTAAAAAATCAAGTAAAATATCTGCCAAAACCGTATCATCTTCAAGAAGTAAAATTTTCATAAAATATTATACCAATTCCCCTTGAAAATTAGGGGATATTATAATGTTTACTGCAAAGCAGGGACACTCTAGCACGAAGAACTTTTGTTAAAAATGTTGTTACTTTTTGTTTTATAATTTGATACTGGCATGAATGATCTCTTTTATTTTTGTTTCAACTAACTCAGCAATCTCTTTCAAAGCCTCTGCATGGCTTGATTCATGCATTAATGTAGAAGGACCAATCATACCGATTTTAGTGATACCTTTGTCAGAGTAAACAGAGATTCGACACGGTAAAACCATATTCATGCTTATATCTTCACTCAAAACTTCTAATGCCAGCTTAGGGTTACATATTTCATAAATATAGCACTCTTCAGGGAGTTCAAAACCTTTATTGTGCATAGTCTCTTTAAGATTGTACATATGTAAGATACCAAAACCATTGTTCAAAATTTCTGTTTCTAAATCAGAAGTGGCGATATCGACGTTTTTTTGACTTTCTACTATATATCGCATCATTTACTCCTTAGTTTGTGCTGCCACATTTTTCTTTTTTTTCTTTCTTATGTTCTGCACCACATTTCATACTGCCTTTATCTTCTATTGGAATCGAAGATACCTTCATTGTCTGCATATTCATCACCGGTTTCGTCATCATAGGATGTACTGTGTCCTTTTCATTATGAAGCTCTTGATCTGCTAATGCTGCCATCAAACCTAATGTTGTAGTTAAAAGTAAAACTAATACTTTCATATTTATCCTTTTTTTTGATTTCTATAGCAGGATTTTATCAATCTTTTGTGAGGAGTTTGTGAGTAGCACACTAGGGTATAAACTTACAAAGCGCTTGATATAGTTTATGTTCCGTAGTAAATTTCAATAGATTTCTGTTATAATATCCTATCCCCCCCTATAGGATATAAGATGTCAACACATGAATCACATCCAGACATAGTTAAAAGACTAAAAAGAGCAGAAGGTCACATTAAAAGTGTAATAAAAATGTTTGAAGATGAAAGAGGTTGTTTGGATATTGCTCAACAGCTTCATGCAATTGAAAAAGCTATAAGCAGTGCAAAAAAAGCATTGGTTCACGATCACATAGACCACTGTCTAAATGATGCTATGAGCGATAATAAGATTGATAGCAGTGCGGCTCTAAAAGAGTTCAAAGATATCACAAAATATTTGTAAAAAGAAAGGGTAAAAATGGATATTTCAACATTAATCACAAATGGAGCCAGTCTTTGGTTACTTCTTCCTAGTGCAATCCTTTTAGGAGCACTTCACGGGCTAGAACCGGGGCACTCAAAAACCATGATGGCTTCATTTATAATAGCTATCAGAGGCACTGTATGGCAGGCTATTATGCTAGGAGTTTCTGCCGCTCTTTCTCACACAGCTATAGTCTGGGTTATTGCTTTAGCTGGGTTGTATTTTGGATCACAATACAATAATGCTGCGATTGAGCCCTATCTTCAAATCATTTCAGCAGTTATCGTCATAGGTATTGCCGTGTGGATGTTTTATCAAACATATAAAAACCAGCACGCTTGTTTTCATTCTCATTGCGACGATTCACATGATCATCAGCATCATGATGACCACGGACACCATGATGAAGAGTTTGAGATTGAAACAAATTATGGTAAATTAAATCTTTCCATCTTTGAGCAAAATCAACCGCCAAAATTTAGAATAGCTGGAGAAGTACTCAGTACTATAAACTCTGATAATATAATCGTCATAACAGATAGGGCTGATGGTAAAACTCAAATCTTTGCATTTAAGACTCATAAAGATTTTTTAGAGTCCATTGATGAGATACCTGAGCCACATGAGTTTGTTGCAAGAGTTCAAATTGCTTCACAAAACGAAAATATGGATGCTTATGATGTTGAGTTTTTAGAACATAATCACGAGCATGTGCATGGAGAACTACAAGGACTAGATATAACAGCTCCTGGCTATCAAGATGCTCATGAGCTTGCCCATGCTAATGACATAAGAAAAAGATTTGATAATAAAGAAGTTACAAACTCCCAAATTCTTTTGTTTGGTCTAACTGGTGGACTTATACCTTGTCCTGCAACCATTACGGTTCTACTTTTATGTCTACAACTTAAAAAAGTAAGTCTTGGCGTTGCTTTAGTACTTGGATTTAGCATCGGCTTAGCTTTAACCTTGGTTTTAACAGGTGTAATATCTGCCCTAAGCGTACATTATATGTCAAAGAGATTCTCAGGATTTGGTGATATAGTGAGAAAAGCACCATATTTTTCAGGTGTGTTAATACTGGGTATCGGTGTTTATCTCGGATATGAGGGCTTAATGCATTTGCACTAAAATTGCTCCTCACAAACTCCTCACGAAAGATTAGTATACTTTTGCATATGTAAAAAAATAGATTTAAAGCTTTAAGGAGTTTGTTATGCATGAATTTGGTGGATGGGGTTATGGAATGGGATTTGGCTGGATTATTCCCGTACTTTTTATCTTTGCAATTTTTTATTTTATTAATAACAATAGTAATAGTAATAAAGAGACGCCACTAGATATACTTGATAAAAAATACGCAAACGGTGAAATCAACGAAGAAGAGTATAAACGAAAAAAAGAGCTTTTAAGACACTAAGTCAATCGGAGGTGTATTGTGAGTAATGTGGAAGAAAAAGAAAAGAATATTTACTGTGTAGATGATTCCTGTGAGATAGGTAATACGTTCTACACTTGTCCTATGCATCCTGAAATTCATCAAAAACATCCTGGAAACTGTCCTAAATGTGGTATGACACTGGAAAAAGAGGTTGAGGCATTGCCGACAATCAAAACACAATATATAATGAACCCCTAAAATCAAACCAGTAAAATCTATTTTTTAATTCCAAAACGCTAGAATAAAATACGGAATATATAGGGATTAAGAAATGAGCATCAAACGAAAAATATACAGT
>CAISHH010000065.1 GCA_903885085.1 uncultured Campylobacterales bacterium | reverse complement strand
TTTTACCTAAAACATCGAGAAACTCGACTTTTATGAGCTTTTTTCAAACTTCCAAAAACCTTAAATTAGAGAATGAAGTTGGAGATTTGCAAAAGGCTCGAGGATTTATATAAAATAAATTCTAGTTTGATAGTGATAAATCATTCTGCATGTAAGCCTACATGTAAAGATGTGTTGCATAAATTGAATGCTCATGATAATAGAGTTTTGGTTTTGCATCGTGTCCCTGATTTTGAAACTGCTAAAAATCTTTTGATGCTTGGCGCCATGGGTTATGGCAATGCCTTGATGCGACAACACTTTTTGATTTCTGCCGTCAATGCGATAGAAGAGGGAATGGTGTGGTTATACCCAGAGTTTACAACAAAACTGATTTTACAAATCAATGAAAAATCAAATACAAAACAAGAAGTCAATTTAGAAAAACTCAGCGAGAGAGAGCGTGAAGTCGCATCTTTACTCAAAGATGGATTGACATATAACGATATAGGCAAACAACTTGATATCACTCCAAGAACAATAAAAGAACACGCAAAACACATCTATATAAAACTCAATGTAAAAGATCGCCTTTCTCTTGCTCTATTATTAAGATAACTTTTTTTCATGCATTGTCCATAGGGACAATAGCGCTTTTTTAGTTTTTCCTCTATACTCCCACATAATTAAAATTATAATCACCTAAAAGGATATATTATGAAAACACCAGTTGGAATTGTGCAAAGTATTGTCGGTAAATTTTTTGAGAAGGATTCACACGGCAATGTGATTGAATTAAAAGTTGGCGATAGAATTACTGAAAATAAGATTATTTTCGGTGATTCAAACAATCCAGCTTCGGCAGCTATTAAGATTTCAATGGTGACTGATCATAATAATATTATAGCTTTACATGGTTCACAAGAGCAGCTTTTTGATAGCTCATTGGTTCGAGATGAAAATACAGTTGGCGATGTTATAGCAAAAGACAGCGTATTAAAAGCTTGGAACGTCGGTCTAAACACTGGAGAGAATACTATTGCAGATAATGCAAAAGATAAAAAAGATGACATAGCAAATGAAGAAACGGCTGCAGGCCAAACCCAAGCAAAAAGTCATTCAACAGAAGATGTATTTGCCTTGCGCGATGGAGATGCTGTGAGAGCTAGCAGTACTTTACGTGATGCACCGTTTCATAGCGCAATCACAACATCAGAGACAGTAGGTCAAATTGCGGTGGTGACGTCTCTTAATAGTGTAAATCCAATACTGAATCCAGACTATGGAAATGTCAATGAAAGTGCTATGTCAAATGGAACAGCTCCTTCGCCTACTGGTGCTGTCGCTATTGGAAATCTATATGCAAATGATATCTTGCCAAGTGGTGCATCTTTAGCTAGCGTAGCCATTATTGGAGGCGCGACGGATACAAGTGTGCTTGGGCAGATAACGGTGACGACGGCGCAGGGAAACACTTTGGTGGTTAATACAACGACAGGTGACTATACATATACACTTCTACATCCTCTTGATCACACAGGAATCGCGGATAATATTTTGACAGACAGTTTTACATATATCATAGATGGCTCGAATGGAAGTGCATACAGTTCTACTCTTAATATCGCCGTACATGATGACAGTCCAGTTATCAATGGTGCTGGACATGTTGATATTTTGGCCCAAGGCGCGATGAATACTAATCTAATTTTTACTTTAGATGTTTCTGGATCTATGAATAATCTCGTCAGTGGGAGTTTAACCCTCACAGAATTTGATCTGGCAAGGACAGCCATAATAAATACTATCACAGCGTATGAAAAATTAGGAAATGTTAACATTGATTTGAGCTTATTTAGTACAGATGGTGTGAATGTTGGTGCATACATCAATGATGGTACTAGTACTAATGGTACGCCTAATAGTAATGGTAGTGTATGGTTGAGTGCAACACAAGCGATAGATTTCTTAAACAATAATATTTCTTTTACAGAGATTAAAGGTCATCCTGGTCAGGATGTAGTCAATATAGTAGATAATCATGGACACGCTCTTTATTATATACCTGATCAAAATAATACCAATTTTGAGGAAGCATTGAATGCAACCCAATTAAATTATGCTAGTCCAACGACAGGTCAGACACTTGCATATTTTCTCTCTGATGGAACACCTAATTTTATATGGGTTGGAGAAACAGGATATCATCACGATAATGTTAATCCTGTTAACCCTACTGCGAGTGATATCACAGCGTGGGATAATTTTATTAGTAGTAATCATATATCTTTACAAGTCATCGCTACAGCTGGAGCAGATACGGGATCTTTAGAATTGATACATGGTGCAGATACTACAAACAGTGTTTATGTCGCTGATATAACTGTAGCAAGCGGTGGAAGCTCACTTGAAGACACTTTAGCACCAAATTCGCTTCTACACACAACAGGGAGCTTAGTTAGTGTTGATGGTTCAACAGGTGTGAATTTTGGCGCAGATGGTGGACATATTCAAACCGTCCAGTACCTTGGGGAGAATAGCGTTAGTGGTCCAAGTACAACTTATAGTTATGATCCATTACATCTTTCACAGACAATTACACTCAGTGATGGTAGTACAATGGCACTAGATTTTAGTAATGGTAACTTTATTTATACCCCACATGCAGCTATCAGTAGCGATATAATTGAAAATTTTAATATAACAGTTGTGGATGGTGATGGAGACACAGCGTCAAAAGCCGTCAACCTTTTGATTGGTCAATCTTTTACCTATGATGGAAGCACAGCAATCACTGCTGATAGCCATGATTATTCTATGGATACTATCAGCCTTGCAACAGGGGTAAATCTAAATAATAATATTGATTTTAGTAATCTTCATAATATTGAGCAAATTAATCTATCGCAAAACGGCAGTCATAATATAGGAGCTACAACAACAGGTCTTCAACTAGGAGATGTTTTAAACATGACAAATGTAGATGTTAATAATAATCGTATTTTAGAAATAACAGATATCACAGGCAAAAGTGATAGTGTTACTTTACAAAATACTGGAACTACAGACGTATGGAATAAATCTTCTACCCAAGTCGTAGAAAATGGACATACATATAATGAGTATACAAATAGTGGCGATACAAGCGTCACGGTTAAAGTAGATGAAAATATTACTAATGTACATATAATATAATCTGTAAGTTCGTCAACGAATAACAGGTAGATGTGATAGATCATTATCTTATGACGAGAGAAGTTATATCAACAGGATGAGTCTTGTGATCTTAACTTTTTCTTTTTCAAGCTTTATAGCTAAAAACAAGCATATATTTATAAAAAATATGCTATAAATTTAGTATATTCTATTTTATATAGAGGGAGGGACTTTTAAATGTCTTCAGATGTAAACAATATAAAAGATTCTAAGGAAGTTAGTAATCTTAAAAATGGCAATAAACCGCGTCGAGAGTTTCTTGGAAAAGTTGCATATGCTGTACCTGTTTTAATGATGCTGGGTGGCTTAAAGGCGCAGGCAGGTCCAAATGGTGGAGGTGTAGGTGGCTCTAGCTTAGACCCGAAATAGGTGATTCAAAAGTAGGCGAAGGCTCAATTTTTTAGTAAGGGATTTTAATCTATTATCTCTTTATAAGACTAATTGATGTAAACTCCCCCTCATGAATAATGAGCGCGTAGCTGCCAAGAAAAAATATGGCCAAAATTTTTTAAAAGATGAGAACGTTCTTAGAAAAATCGTCGAAGCGATGCCCAAGAGTGACAACAAGATTGTCGAAATTGGCCCTGGTTTAGGTGATTTAACTAAATTTTTAGTTAAGGTCAAAAGTGTAGAAGCTTTTGAGGTCGATACCGATTTATGTAAGAGACTTAATATCACATTTAAAGATGAGATTGCCACCAAGCGACTCCACATAAATTGTGGAGATGTTTTAGAAGCTTGGCAGAGTACGCTTGTTGATGAGCCGTATGATTTAGTGGCAAATTTGCCCTATTATATAGCTACAAACATCATTTTAAAAGCACTCGCAGATCCTATGTGTAAGTCTCTTTTAGTTATGGTTCAGCTAGAGGTCGCGCAAAAATTTGCGGCCGAGAGCGGAGATAAAGTTTTTAGTGGACTTAGTGTCATAACGCAGAGCGTAGGAACTGCTTCAATCGTCATTGAAGTTCCTCCAACTGCTTTTGATCCTATGCCAAAAATAGATTCTGCTGTGATGCTAATACAAAAGCACTCAGACAGAGCTGATAAAGCGTTTGAAGATATGTTGAGAGTTGCATTTGCGCAACCGAGAAAAACACTTTTGAAAAACCTTTCATCACACTATGATAAGCAAAAACTTTCAGAGATCTTTGAAGAAATGGATCTCTCTTTAACTATTCGACCTCATCAACTCCACACCGCGGACTATCACCAACTCTATAAAAAAATATAAGGAGTTTGGATGAACGAAGTTACAGAAAGTGCACTGGCTATAAGCCCGGAGCAGAACAATACAAAACCAAACAATAATCAAAACAGAAGACCAAATAATAATCAAAACCGCAATAGAAATCCAAAGAGCAATCCAAATACGAACCCAAATAATCCTGCTCAGGCCCGTAATAGCAACCCAAATGCTAACACAAATACTAATCCTAATGCTGGCAATAATAAAAACCGTCGCCGTAATGCACCAGCACCTATCGATACAGTTTTAAAAGAGTTTGTTACAAAAAATCAAGAAGTGCACAAACAACGTTTAAACCCACACTACAAACTTAATCTCAACAGTATGGATAAAGTGCGTATAACTCCACTTGGTGGACTTGGTGAAATCGGTGGAAATATCACAGTTTTTGAAACTGAGAAAGAGGCTATTATCATCGATGTCGGGATGAGTTTTCCAGATGAAGAGATGCATGGTGTAGATATCTTGGTTCCTGACTTTACTTATCTAAGAGAGATCAAAAACAAGATCGTAGCTGTTATCATTACTCACGCTCATGAAGATCACATCGGTGCAATGCCATATCTTTATAAAGAGATGCAATTTCCAATTTATGGAACTCCACTTCCTTTAGCGATGATTGGCAATAAATTTGATGAACATCATTTAAAAGAGTTTAGAAAGTATTTTAATCCAATTGAAAAACGTAAGCCATATAAAATAGGAAATGATTTTGAGATCGAGTGGATGCATATGACTCACTCTATCATCGATTCCTCTTCTTTAGCGATTACAACAGATGCTGGTACTATCATTCACACGGGTGACTTTAAGATAGATCATACTCCAGTAGATGGCTATACAGCGGATTTACACCGTTTTGCTCATTATGGTGAAAAGGGTGTTTTATGTCTTTTAAGTGATTCAACTAACTCGTATAATGTTCAACCAACACCAAGTGAACTCACTGTTGCTCCAGGATTTGACCGTATATTTGCAAAGGCTGAGGGACGTATCATTATGTCTACATTTAGCTCAAATATTCACCGTGTCTATCAAGCGATCCAATACGGCGTAAAATATGGGCGTAAAGTGTGTGTCATAGGGCGTTCAATGGAGAGAAATCTAGAAGTTTGTATGCAGTATGATTATGTGAAGCTTCCTAAGAATATCTTTATTGATGCAGATGAAGCAAGTCGCATGAATGATAAAGAAGTTCTTATCGTAACTACGGGTTCTCAAGGTGAGCCAAGCAGTGCACTTTTTAGAATGTCAATCGGGGAACACAGACATATCAAAATTAAACCGACAGATCTTATCGTCCTCTCCGCGCGTGCGATCCCTGGAAATGAGGGTTCTATATCTACGATGCTAAACCATTTGCAACGTGCAGGTGCTAGAGTGGCAAATGACAAAGATATTCACGTTTCAGGACACGCAAGTATGGAAGAGCAAAAATTGATGCTTCGTCTTGTAAATCCTAAGTTCTTTTTACCAGTTCACGGGGAATACAACCATATTCTAAAACATAAAGAGACGGCTATCATGTGTGGTGTTCCTGAGAGAAATATTTTACTTATGAGCGATGGTGATTGTATCGAAGTAGGTCCGAAATTTATGCGTAAAGCAAAAACTGTTAAAACAGGTAAAACATATATCGATAATCAAAATAATCACCAAATCGAAGATGATATCGTTATGGATCGTCAAAAATTGGCTCAAGAGGGGATTGTCATGATTATCGCTCAAATCAATGAAAATAACTCTAAAATGATAGCAAAACCTCGTGTTACGACATTTGGACTTGTTGCAGATAAACAAGATAAAGCATTTGCAATAGAGATGGAAGATGTGTTAGAACATTTCCTTATCAACCTCAAAGAGGGACTCATCCAAAACCCAAGAGCGCTAGAAAATGATCTTCGCCAAGTAGTGAGAAAACATATCTACCGTAAAATGAAAAAATATCCGTTGATCGTTCCAACTGTTTTTATAATGTAAGGCAAAGTAATGGCAAATGAATTTGAAGAAGCTGTAAAAATAATGATACAAAGTGTGGGTGAAGACCCAACTCGCGAGGGACTCTTAAAGACTCCTGAGCGTGTTCGCAAAGCTTACGACTTTATCTATGGCGGTTATAAAGAAAACGCTGAGGAGATACTTTCTTCGGCTCTTTTTACAAGTTCAAATGATGAGATGGTTGTTATCAAAGATATAGAACTTTACTCTACATGTGAACACCATCTTCTTCCTATCATCGGTCGTGCGCATGTTGCCTACATTCCAGATGGAAAAGTGGTTGGGCTTTCTAAGATCCCTCGTGTTGTCAATGTTTTTTCCCGTCGCATGCAGATTCAAGAGCAACTCACTGAACAGATCGCTGATGCCATTATGAAGACTATCAAACCAAAAGGTGTGGCAGTCGTGATCCAAGCGCGTCACATGTGTATGGAGATGCGTGGAGTTGAGAAGATAAATTCTACAACAACATCAAGCGCACTTCGCGGACTTTTCAAAAGTGATGAAAAGACTCGTGCTGAGTTCTTTTCTCTTATTAATGCACCGATTGGAACTCGTTACTAAAAGTGCTGACTTATGCCTTTTAAATCTTTAAAATCAAAACTCTCCTCCAAAAACTACTCCACCTCTTTTGGGGAGATCATCAAAATAAATGCCAATGTCATCACCGCAAGTGGCTTACATGTAAGCATCGGTGATATGGTACGCATCGTCTCAAATAACTCTGAACTAGAAACAACTGGAATGGTCACAGAAATAGATGGCAATGTTTTTTTTATCACTCCATTTAGTTTTGTAGAAGGGTTTTGCTCAAAAGATAAAGTGTTTCAGGATTCCAATGGGATGAATATCCCTGTTGGAGATGATCTTTTGGGGCGTGTTGTCGATCCTTTTATGCGCCCGATCGACGGTAAAGGCTTTATAAAATCTGAAGTACTTAATCCTATCATCAAATCACCTATCGAAGCGATGAAACGTGGAATGATAGATGAAGTGTTTAGTGTAGGAGTGAAGACAATAGACGGCTTTTTAACTTGTGGAAAAGGGCAAAAACTCGGTATCTTTGCAGGAAGCGGTGTCGGAAAATCAACCTTGATGGGAATGATCGTTCGAGGTGCTCAGGCACCTATAAAAGTGGTTGCACTAATCGGCGAACGTGGACGTGAGGTTCCAGAATTTATAGAGAAAAATCTCGGCGGTAACCTTGAAAATACGGTTATTATCGTAGCGACTTCGGATGATTCTCCGCTTATGCGTAAATATGGGGCATTTTCTGCGATGAGCGTGGCGGAGTATTTTAAAGAAAAAGGGCTTGATGTTCTTTTTATAATGGACTCCGTGACTCGTTTTGCGATGGCTCAGCGTGAAATTGGCTTGGCTTTGGGCGAACCGCCAACATCAAAAGGGTATCCGCCATCTTCACTTACTTTACTTCCACAGTTGATGGAACGTGCAGGAAAAGAGGCGGGAAAAGGCTCGATTACAGCCTTTTTTACAGTCCTGATCGAGGGTGATGATATGAGTGATCCTATCGCTGACCAATCTCGTTCTATTTTGGATGGACACATTGTTCTCTCGCGTGAACTTACCGATTTTGGGATCTATCCGCCTATCAATATCTTAAACTCTGCATCAAGGGTTATGAACGATATTATCAGTGAAGAGCACCTTAAAGCTGCGATGCGTTTTCGCCGTCTTTATACTTTGCTTCGCGAAAACGAGACGCTTATCCGTATCGGTGCATATTCAAAAGGAACCGATAGAGAGCTAGATGAAGCGATCAATAAAAAAGAGGCAATGGAACAGTTTATGAGTCAGAAATCGACACTTCAAACTGACTTTAAAGAAGCAGTGGAAGAGTTGATCAATTTGATGAAGTAGATCAGTGGTAGATATTATCCAGCATTAGTTGGATAGATGTTTTTCCGTTGAAAACATTTTTACTTACGGTATAGCTACATGTAATCTTCTTATCCTCTGGAACCTCTAAAACTTGTCTAAAAGCAACGATTTCGATAGTCTGTCTATCAAAGGGTTTGAGACGGATTCCAAGTCTACTATGGGATTTATCTGCCCCAAAAAGCTTTACATGTAAGAGTTCTGCATTGTTGATAAGAAATCTTGGACGCGGATTTCCCTCACCGTAGGGCTCAAACTTTTCTAAAATATTGAGAAGTTCAAAATTGATAGCATCACCTTCAAGTTCCCCTAAAATAGCCTCTTGTGGAATAAAATCATTTGGATCAACCTTTTGGGCTTCTTTGTTGATAGCTGATTTAAAGAGCTCTAAATTGCTTATATGTAAGCTTAATCCTGCCGCCATCTTGTGCCCGCCAAACTTCTCTAAAAGCTCTCTTTGTGTGTGTATAAGTGAAAAGATATCCACTTCTCCTACACTTCTTGCACTTCCTTTTGCAACCCCTTCGTGAATATTAAAAACGATTGCAGGTTTTTTAAATCTACTCACAAGTCTTGACGCCACAATCCCGACAACACCTTCGTGCCAGTTCTCTCCGGCGACGACGATAATTTTATCGTTTTCGTTTACATGTAAGCATGCATTTTCGGTGGTATCGGCTTCTGTGGCTTTTCTTATATTGTTGAGATCATTTAAAATCTCAAACTGTTTTGCTGCTTTTTCAATTGTAGAAGCTGTCAAAAACTCCAAAGCAATGGACGCGTCTTCAAGTCTACCTGCAGAGTTGATACGAGGTGCAATGGCAAATGCGATGTCTTCTGAGGAGATAGTTTGTTTGTTTAAAAAATCTCTGATGATAATGGAAGAGGGACGTTGTGAAAGCATCATCTGTTTTAATCCCTCTTGAACGATGGCACGATTGACGTCATAGAGTGGCATCACATCCGCGATCACGGCAAGAGCGACAAGATCAAGATATTGTCTCATATCAATATCGAGTTCGAGCTCTTTTTTGACAGCTCCCAAAAGTAGCCAAGCAACTTGAGCTCCGCATATTTCTTTAAATGGATAGGTACAATCAGGAAGTTTTGGATTGACGATAGCATAAGCATCTGGAAGGTTTTGCGAGGGAGTATGATGGTCTGTAATGATAAGGTCTATACCTCTTTCTTTACAAATCTCTGCGGCTTCAACGGCTGTGATCCCATTATCGACGGTAAGGACAAGATCAGCTTCGACTCTTTGTAACACATTTGCATTGATCCCATATCCATCACAAAATCTATTTGGGATGATTGCGGTGAGCGGATAATTTATCTCTCTAAAAAAAAGTACCATAATTGACGTGGAAGTGACTCCATCAACATCATAGTCGCCGATAAGCGTTATTCTTTCTTTGTTTATTATAGCTTTTGCAATACGCTCAGCAGCTTTTTTGGAGTTTTTTAGAAGGGTAGGAGAGGGAATATCTTTTAGTTTTTTGTATCCATTAGTAAAACGACTTGCTAAAAGCTGATAAAGTTTATCAGCACTTAGAAGTGGAGTATTAGGAAATGTGCTCAAGGGTTGCTTTTACAAATGCTAGAATCGTAGGATTTGGAGTTTGCAAGCGTGAAGTAAACTCTGGGTGAAACTGAACGCCCAGAAACCATGGATGACTTTGTATTTCCACCGTTTCTATAAGACCGTTTGATTCGCCTGTAACGATCATACCTGCATCTTCAAGCGCTTTTCTGTATGTAGGATTTGCTTCGTAACGGTGACGATGACGCTCATAAATAGTTGTTTCACCATTGTATGCATTACGCAAGATCGAGCCCTCTTTTGTGTCACATGGATATTCTCCAAGGCGAAGTGTTCCGCCCATAGGAGATACATGTGTACGAAGTTGTTTGCTTCCGTTTTGATCTAAAAAGTTGTCTATAAGGTAGATCATCGGATATGGAGTATTTGGATCAAACTCTGTTGAGTTTGCTCCTTCAAATCCAAGAACATTTCTTGCGTATTCCACAAGAGTGAGTTGCATACCAAGACAGATACCAAGATAAGGGATCTTGTTCACACGTGCGTACTCGATCGCTTTGATCTTGCCTTCGATCCCACGATTACCAAAACCGCCGGCAACAAGGATAGAATCACAATCAGCTAAAAGTTCTTCAGCGCCCTTTTCTTCTATCTCTTCACTGTCAACCCATACGATCTCTACACGAGTATCAAGGTGTGCGCCTGAGTGGATAAGAGATTCTGTTAAAGATTTGTATGCTTCTTTGAGTTGTAAATATTTACCCACAAAGCCAAGCACGACACGATTTTTTGGCTGAACGATCTTTTTAACGAGATCATCCCATTCTTCCATATCTGGATTGAGTTCGCCAAGACCTAACTCTTTTGAGATAGGTACGAGGATATTTTGACGGAGGAAAGACATTGGAACATCATAGATAGACGCTGCGTCAAGTGCTTCGATAACACTGTCTGTATGAACGTCACAGCTCATTGCAAGTTTTTTCTTGAATGTTTTAGGAAGAGCGTTTTCGCTTCTTGCGATGATCATGTGTGGAGTAATACCGATACGGCGAAGTTCCTGAACAGAGTGCTGAGTAGGTTTACTTTTTAGCTCTCCAGCTGCTTTGATGAAAGGGATAAGTGCGACATGAACAAAAAATGTTCCCTCGACTTCATCATCATGTTTCATCTGGCGGATCGCTTCCATAAACGGTAAACCTTCGATATCTCCGACAGTTCCACCAAGCTCGACGATAAGGACATCTCTCCCCTCGCCCGCTTTTTTGATACGGTTAACGATCTCGCCGACAATGTGTGGAACGACTTGGATTGTTTGACCAAGGTATCCGCCACTTCTCTCACGTTCAATAACTGAAAGATAAACTTGTCCCGTTGTGAAGTTACTTGATTTGAGAAATGAAGTATCTAGAAATCTTTCATAGTTTCCGATGTCAAGGTCAGTTTCAGCGCCATCTTTTGTGACAAAGACTTCCCCATGCTCTAATGGACTCATCGTTCCTGGATCGACGTTAATATATGGGTCTATTTTTAACATTCCTACATTGATGTTACAGTGCTTTAGAAGTGTTCCAATACTAGCGGCTGTAATACCTTTTCCAAGGGAACTAAGAACCCCTCCTGTTACAAAAATGTATTTTGTCATTGAATAAACCTCGCTTGATAGATAATTGCGATTATAGTTAAATATCTCTTAAAACTCTCTATAGAAGCGGTCTAAAAAAATATTATGCTGATATAATTATTGCATTATTTTGGAGGCAGGATGCAAGACGTTATTTTATATATTTCTATTGCTTTGGGTGTGTCCACGGTACTCAATATTATCTTAAAACATTATGGAATTTCACAGATTATAGGCTACATACTCACGGGTACAATCATTAGTTACTCTTTTGGAGTCAGTGGAGATGCAGATAATGATTTGCTTGATCAGATCGGAGAATTTGGCATTGTCTTTTTGATGTTTACCATAGGTCTTGAGATCTCTTTAGCGAAGATGAACTCTATGAAACAGCTTATTTTTGGCAATGGTTTGATGCAGGTTGGTCTTACTTCTCTTGTCATCTATGCGATCTCTTTTTATCTTTTACATCTTGATTTTATGACATCTCTGATCATCGCATTTTCTTTTTCTATGTCTTCAACAGCCGTTGTATTGACATATTTGAAGAGTTCTAAAAACATTCATACCTCTTATGGACAAAGGTCTACTGGGATTTTAATTTTTCAAGATATTGCTGTGATCCCCATACTAATCTTGATTGGTATTTTGACAAATGATGGTGGCGAGAGTATTTCAATAATTCTCTTATATACGCTTGTCAGTGCCGTGATTGTATTGTTCTTACTGTTCGTCGTTGGAAAGCGTGTGATTACTTGGCTGCTTCAGTTCTCGGCGACAGCTGAACTTGATGAACTTTTTATGGGTTCAGTTCTATTTGTGGTGACAGGAGCTTCATTTTTGGCGCACTATATGGGATTTACCTATTCTCTAGGTGCCTTTGTCGTGGGGATGGTTATTGCAGAGACAAAGTTTCACTATAAAGTCGAATCTGATATCGCGCCTTTTAAAGACATGCTTCTTGGAACATTTTTCGTAGTTGTGGGCATGAAAATCAATATCGCTCTTTTTCTAGATAACATTTTCTTGATCTTCGGTATTTTCGCGGCAGTTTTACTTATAAAAACTCTGGTAACATTTTTAGCTATTAGAATCACATCGACGAGCTCCATCTCTTTGAAAACTGCGCTTTCTCTTTCTCAAGTTGGAGAGTTTTCATTCGTCATTTTTGCTATCGCTTCTATGGGCGGGATTATTAAAGATGAGATGGCTCAGCTCCTCGTGCTAGTCGTTATTTTATCTATGGTGGTAACACCATTTTTTATAGCCAAAGTGAGAAACATTTCAAGAATATTTTTTAAAGAAAATATGTCTGTTCCGGAAGTTTTAAATCTTCCGGATAGAAAAAATCATGTTATTGTTTGCGGGTACAACTCTGTCGGTAAAGCGGTTGCTCAGCACTTGGAACATTATGGATCAGATTATATTGTTGTAGATAACAATCCAAAATATGTAAAAGAAGCGATTCGTAATGGAGCGGAGGCGTATCTTGGAGATATGTCAAAACGTTCAATTCTAGAAGCGATACATGTAAAGGATTGTTCAATCGTAATTATTACCCTCGATAATGTAGATAAAAATCTTCTTATTTGTGAAGCCCTTGCAAAAAGCAGTAAACTCGCCAACGTGATTGTAAAAGTTGTGTCAGTTGAAGAAAGAGCAAAGTTTGAAGCTCTACATGTAGAGATGATAGTGGATTCAAAAGTGGAAGTGGCTAGAGTTTTAGTTGAGAGAGTTATGAGCTGTCAGCTCAAAAAAGCGATTGGCTAAGAGGAGATTAATTTCCTCTTGAACCAGGTTTGATGGCTTCGCTCCCTAGTTTACACATCGGGCACTCATCTGGTGCATACATAGCAAAGATGAAATCTGCAAGTGCAAAAAATGGGATATCTTGAGGCAGTTTACAGTTTGATTTTGTTTCGATATCGCTGTGCTCACGTTTACAAAAACCGCGGTTTGCCAAAGCTGCAACACCTACGATTTTCCCCCCAAGTAATTCTACCACGCGAGCTGCTTCCATAGCAGAGCCGCCTGTTGTGATGATATCCTCGCACATTAAGACTTTTTCATCTTTATGCACTTCAAAACCGCGGCGGATACTCATCTCTCCATCGACACGTTCAGCAAAGATATATCTACAGTCAAGCGCTTGAGCAAGAGCATACCCAGCGATTAAACCACCAAGAGCAGGAGCGCAGACAGTGTCTACTTCCAAGCCACTCTCTTTGATCTGTTTTGCAAGTGCCGTTGCTAACATGTTTGCAGTTTTAGGATCTTCCAAAACTTTTGCAGATTGAAGATAATACTCTGAATGGTTTCCAGAACTAAGTTTAAAGTGCCCCTCTAAAAGAGCATTGGCATCCATATATATTTGTTTGACGTTCATGATTAAACCTTTAATATGTCGACTTCTTTATTTTTGAGAATAGTATCTATTTCTGCAATGAATTTGTCTGTAAGCTTTTGAATATTATCTTGTGCTGCTTTTGATTCATCAGCAGTGACTTCTTTGTCTTTTTCATGTTTTTTGACTTTGTCGTTTGCATTACGTCTGTCGTTTCTTACAGCTACTTTTGCATTTTCGCCATAAACTTTCATCTGTTTCACGCTCTCTTGGCGTTGTTCAACTGTCATAGGTGGGAAAAATAGTTTGATAACGCTTCCGTCATTGTTTGGGTTTACGCCGATATTTGCTTTAGAAATAGCACTGTCGATGAGTTGTAGAAGATTTTTTTCCCATGGATTAACAACGATAGTCGTCGCATCTGTTGCAAGAACAGAGCCAACTTGGTCAAGCGGAGTCATTGTTCCGTAATAGTCTATTCTTATGTTGTCTAAAACTTGTGTCGTCACCTTACCAGTACGAAGCATTTTAAAATCGTGCATTAAGTGCTCGATGCTTTTTTTCATTTTAGTTTCACATTCATTAAATATTTCGTCTAACATTGTTGTCCCTTTAAGAAGATAATTGACTAGGTAGTCTGATGAATAAAATTGTAGCAGAATTGGTTTTAAAGAAAAGTTTAGTGCAAGAGAAAATCTCGCACTTATTTAGAAGTATTGTTCTCTTTTGTTGTGTTGTTGTCAAGTGGTGCAACCATAGGCGCTTGCACAATATTGCTTGGAGTCAAGCTGTCCACTACTGATGCACTTTTTGCTTTAGAGTAGAAATAACCAAGAGCAATAGTGTTTAAAAGAAAAAGAAAACCTATAGTAAAAGTTGCTTTTACTAAAAAACCTCCTGGTCCTTTTGCACCAAAAACAGACTCATTTGAGCCACTATAAGCGCCAAGTCCTATACTAGAACTTTTTTGTAAAAGTACAACGATAACGATTGCAATAACAAGCACAATCTGAACAATAAGCAAAAAGCTTGTAGTCATATAAAATCCTCTGCTATCTTTGGCTTACACCCAAAGGGCACTTCGCATGTAAGACCTGATAGAATATAAAAAGTTGCGAATTATATCCAAATAACTCCAAGATGCAAAACCTAAAGTTACAATTGGCTATAATCAGCTTAATTTTACACAAAGAGTATAGTATGAAAACACTCAAAACTTTATCGATTTTGTTGGTATTGCTTTTAGGAGCTTTTGTATCTTATCGCTTCATAATAAGCCCAAAACAAGAAGCTACACAAACAAAAGATGCCAAGCCTCTTATTGCTCTGAGCACGTATGCTCTTTATGATGCTGCAAAAAATGTCGCAGGTGAGAGTATGGATTGTTTTTGTATCTTGCCTTATGGCGTTGATGTTCATAGCTTTGAACCGACTCCCATGATTATGGCAAAAGTGCATGATGCAAAGCTCGTTGTTTACAGTGGTGCGGGACTTCAGCCTTGGGCACACACCTTTGAAGATCAAAAAAATGGTTTAGATATGAGCCGTTATATGAAACTTTTAGATGCATCAGCAACAGAGGAAGATGAACATCATCATGATTCTGATTTTGATCCGCACTATTGGCTTGATGTAGACAATATGAGTATCGCCACGAATATTCTTAAAGAAAAATTCATTAAAATATCGCCTCAAAATCGAGATATGTATGAAGAAAATGCAGAGAATTATATTGCAAAGCTTCATGAACTTGACAGACTTTATAAAGAAAAGCTTTCTGTGTGTAAGGTGGATACAATCGTTGTAGAGCACAATGCATTTTCCTATTTGGCTGCAAAATATAATTTCAATGTCGAGTCGATCAGTGGACTTTCTCCGGATGCAGAACCTAGCGCGAAGGTTATGGGAAGTATCATAAGCAGCGTAAAAACAAAAAATATCAACACTATCTTTTTTGAATCTTTTGCAAGCGATAAAGTTATAAAAGCGATAGCGGCAGATGCTCATGTGAAAGTGAATGTATTGAATCCTTTGGCAAATATTACAAAAGCAGAATCTGAAAATAAAAGTAGTTATTACTCGTTGATGCTAGAAAATTTAGGAAAGATTGCCGCGTCTAGAGAGTGTCAATGAGATTTGCTCTACCCATCTTTGATGTCGCGTCACTTAGTTTACAAATCAATTCACAAGTGATTTTAGATTCTCTTTCTTTAAAGATCTTTTCAGGTGAGTATGATGCTATTATCGGTCCAAACGGCGGAGGCAAAACGACACTTATTCGTTTACTCTTAGGACTAGAAAAACCAACGAGCGGAATGATCAAGATATTTGGAAAAAATATCGATGAGTTTAAAGAGTGGCATAAGATAGGTTATGTTCCACAGCGCGCTTCACATGTAGATGCCGCATTTCCTGCAACTGTTTTAGATGTAGTGAAGATGGGCAGAACAGCTAAAAGAGGTTTCTTTGCAAGATATAGTGCGGAGGATGCAGCTTGTGTGGAAGATGCTATGAAAAAAATGGATGTGTTAGATATCAAAGATAAGATGATAGGCACACTTTCAGGCGGACAAAGACAAAGGGTAATGATAGCCCGTGCACTTGCTTCAAAACCGGAAGTGCTTATCTTAGATGAGCCAAATACTGGTGTTGATGTTGTTTCACAGCAAAGATTTTATGAACTTTTGCGTAAACTCAATCGGGATGAAAAGCTGACTATAGTCTTTATAACACACGATATCGGAGTAATAGCCGATGATATTCAAAGACTTTTTACAGTAAACCGCAAACTCCTTACATGTAACAATCCAAAAGAAGCAATAAGCTGTGAAGATATGAGCAGACTGTATGGTGTTGATGCTCATTTGCTAAGTAATCATCACCATCATCATTAAAGGCGCGAGATGTTTGAATACGATTTTATGCAAAGAGCATTTTTAGCTGGATTTATAATCGCAACGCTTGCTTCCATCAGTGGTTCTTTTGTGGTTTTAAAACGCTATTCTATGATGACGGAAACTTTAGCTCATTCTGCTCTTGTCGGTGTTGCCGTTGGTCTCTTTGCGGGACTTTCTCCTCTTTGGATGGCAGTTATTATGGCAATCTTTAGTGCATGGCTTATAGAATATCTGAGAAGTTCGTTTCATCTTTATTCGGATGCGATCTTAGCCATTTTTCTCTCAGGCGGACTTGCCCTTGCTATTATCATTGTTTCGCTTGGTGGTGCATTTAATAACTCTCTGTTTAGCTACCTTTTTGGTTCTATCTTGGCTGTGAATGAGGATGATCTTGTTACGATGGGTATCTTTGGCTCTATCTCACTTGTTTTATTGCTTGGCTTCTCCAAGGAGCTTTTCTTTATCGCTTATGATGAGGAAGTCGCGCGTACGAGCGGCATCAAAGTCAAGATGCTCAATTATCTTCTTGTAACGGTTGTAGCAGTCATTATTGCCCTTTCCATTAGAGTTGTGGGGACTTTGCTTATAGGTGCGCTTATGGTGATCCCAAGCATCGCAGCGCTTCAGTATCGACAGGGGTTTATAAAGACAGTGCTTATCTCTTTATCTTTTGCGCTCTCTTCTGTAGCTATTGGTATGACACTTTCTTACTACTATTCACTTCCATCCGGGGCAACAATAGTTATGTGTGTTATCGGATTTTTTATTATATCATTGGTTGTGAATAAGCGATGAGTGTCAATCAAGAGTTTTCAAAACACGCACATAAATATCAACAACTCAACCAGATTCAAGCTGAGGTAGCAAAAAAGCTTATCGCTTCTATGCCTATATGTAAGCCTAAAAAGATTTTAGATCTAGGCTGCGGAAGCGGTGCTATTTATAAGCTGATAGATTGGGAAATAGAAAAGTTTGTTGGAGTTGATTTTTCATCCAATATGCTTTCTCTCCATCCAGAAGCACAAAACGTTACATGTAAGCTTGGTGACTTTAATGATGCAAAGCTATTTGAAGAGTTGCGCGAGGAAGAGTTTGATTATATTATTTCCGCTTCAGCACTGCAGTGGGCGGCTGATTTGGATAGAGTTTTTTCTGATATTGCAAAATTTGATCTTCCATTTTCTTTGGCAATTTTTAGCTCAGGCACATTTGCAACGCTCAATAAAACAGCCGGCGTAGATTCCATTATCCCCTCGTATGAAACACTCAAAGAACTTGCAGAAAAATCTTTACATGCGAAGTGCCTTATTGGTATAAGCGTAGAAAAGATCTCTTACACTTTAGAGTTTGAAAACACCAGAGAGATGTTACGTTATATAAAAAGAAGTGGAGTGAGCGGAGGACGAAATCTGCTTACATATAAGCAAACAAAAAAGCTTATGGATGAGTATCCTCTAAACTATCTGGAGTTTGAAGTCGTTTATATAAACTCTTTTTCCAAAGCGTAGAGAGAGTAGCGAATATGTTTAAAATTTTCAGAAAGTTCTGCATCGACTAGTTTGTAGATCTCTTCAAGTACACGGGATGATTCCTGCGCACGTTTGAAGTTTGCAGTGATAATACTTTGCAGAGTTTCTCTTTTCATTTCAGAAGCAGTTGACTTGCGTAAGACATCATTGACGCTGTCTCTACCATCGAGAAGTAGTTTCATATCATCTATTTTAGCTAAGTGTCGAAGTTCTTTTAGTTGCAGTGAGAGCTCTTTGTTGTTTTCTTTATATCTTGCGATATCTTCCACGACGCGGATTCCTTCTTTTAAGCGGTTAAGGTTTGCATCGCACACCCGAAAAAGTTCGGGTATAAGAGTGTTAGTCATCTTTTGAGCCAAAGATACCAAAGAGTTGAAGTAAAGTTATAAAAAGATTGAAGAAATCTAAGTATAAAGCAATCGCTCCATCCATTGGTGTTTCATAAGCTCCATTGATGACGTTTTGAGTGTCAAATATAACCATCACACTTATAATAAGTAAAAACGCCGCTTGAATCACTAAGAAGATCATTGGGCTTTTGATAAAAAACACATTGATCAGTGAAAATGCGATGATAACAAAAAAAGCTATCATCAACGGTTTTGCAAAACTAGTAAAATCTTTCGTTGTTTTAATTGCAAAGAAGCTGAGTGCTCCAAAAAGAGCAGAAGTCATTAAAAATGCATTGGCAACTAAAGCCCCACCGCCATTCATATTAAGTATATGGCTTAGTAAAGGAGTAATGATAACTCCACTCGCAAATGTGAAAGCAAAAAGAGCGATCATATTGATACCCGGTTTATTTTTGACCATATTTAGACCGAACATTCCAAAAAGCATCCAAGGAATAGCGATGAACCAATAGTTCGCTGCTACAACTCCAGCAAAAGGAATCCCGACATATGCTCCTACAGCAGCAGCAAGCATAGATGCCGCAAAAAGTTTATACGTCTCTTTTACAAAAGAAACAGTTTGCGCTTCAGTGCGACGCGCAGTTTCAAAACCAAATGAAGTAGATCTTGCATAATCTCTGTCATATAATCCCATTTAAATCTCCTACCGACATATACTATAGTATATAGTTTGTTGTGTATACGTCGTTTATAAACATTAATTTAATGCAATATAGTGAACAGATAGTTAATGAGGAGTAAAAATCCCTATATAGTAGTAGAGAAATTATACAAAATAGGTAATAAATGAATTTTTTTAAAGAAATTACACAATTCCCCCAAAAACCACTTGACAATGATTCTAGTTTTGTCTATAATTCCCGTCCACAAACGATGAGACCTAAAGTTTAGGCCTTGACAGACGAGAGTTTGACTAGTTTGAGATCATTGAAAACTAAGCAAGTAGATAACG
>CAISHH010000064.1 GCA_903885085.1 uncultured Campylobacterales bacterium | reverse complement strand
ATTAAATAATAAATGTTACTATTATTTAGAATTTGTCAAGTTTTTTGGTATAAAAAGAGAAATTTCTAAGAGTTTAAGTGATTTTAGTAACTATTTGAGTATAGTTTGATATAAATTTAATAACATATATGTATTTGGATAAAAATGGAAAAACAGAAATTTAATGATCTTCTCAAAAAAGCGGGATTAAGTAAGAAAGAGTTCGGAAAGATGCTGGGGACTAGTGGACCTACTATCTCCAACTGGGGTAATGAGGATAGAGAGATCCCTTATTGGGTAGAATCTTGGTTCAAGCTTTACTTTGAGAACGAGAAGTACAAAAAAATAAAAGAGGTGATCAAAGAGAGTGGAGTGTGTGAAGCGCTTTTAGATTCAAAATACCACTAAGTAATGTCGATAAGCTATTTTTCGAGACGCAGAATCTGCTAAAGCGGTTTAAAAAAGTTTTCTAAAGAGACGCATCAGGGAATAGTTGGCTCTGATCTTTTCTTGAAAATACCAGATCAAAAATGCTATAAGGACACTTAAGAGTGTGATTGATGCTGATTTGTAATCGCTTACTAAGATATAGCATAACGGCGCTATGAGAATGGAGGCGAAGAGTATTTGGGTTTGCTTGTTCATTTGGGTAGTATAGCAAAAATGGGTGCACTGAGATACCAAAGTATCATTTATCATAATAGAGCATCGAGGCCTAAAAAAATAAGTACAGCTTTTATGCTCATTGATTTGATAGTGCTATAAATCTTCTCTTCTTCGGCTTTAATCAACATTTCAAATTCATCATCTGTGTAATCATCAACACTCTTATTACGCTCAGCTATTGTTTTTTTGGTATTTAATATTGCCATTTCATGCACTTTTTGCTTGATTGCTGAGTTTGTCGAGTCATAGCCACTAGATATTTTATCAGCGATTTTAAAAACACCTTTTTTAAAATCTTGTAACATACGTCCTACTTTCTATAAATATTTATTTTAACATTCAATTCTAACGTATTTCAGTAAAAGAATCCTTTTGTAACAAGTAATACTAAACTGCCGAACTTGCCAAACCTTTGTTTTAGAGGATTATAGTTACCAAACTCAGTTGGCCATCAATTTTCATACACAATAAGAGATCATAAATAGATGCTTACGCTAAAATTTAGATCTTTATTCATTCATCTCAATAATCCCATTTTTAATCAGTTGCATCTTGATTACGCTACCAACGGATCGATACTCACTTTTTGCATGCTCTTCGAGTGCTTGTTTTTGAGAGAGAGTAAGAGCAATTGTTATAGATTCATTTGCTTGCTCTTTTTTAGTTTTAGATCCTATTGGTCTTCCGGCTTTTTTTGTTTGGAGATCTGCATGCGTTTTAACAGTTGAATCTTCAGATGGAGTGTTGAGTTTTTCAAATTTTGCTTTTGCCATTATTTGTACTCCTCTATCTTTTGCATGAGTTCAGTGAAGATGGTTCCTATTTTTTTATAGGTGTGTCTTTTAAGTCCAGGCTGCTGCGATAACTGTATAATACTTACTGCTTCATTCTCTGCAGTTTGAAGTGCTCTTGTGTGAGGAATTATAAAATACTCAATATCTTCTTGTATGTTCTCTCTTAGATATTCGAGTGCATCGTTAGCATCACTCTCATTTACAGTAGCATTGACTATAAATAAAATAGGTAGGTTTAATGGTGAAACACGTTTATAGCTTTTAAGGGTAGTCCCCAATGAATTAATTGTAGGATTAAATGGAATAATGATGAGATCTGAATATTTTGCAATACTATCAAGACGTTTATCATCAAAACCTCCAAAATCAAATATAGCATCACCTTCAGTGATTACTGGAGCGTTTTCATTCAAAGCAACTTTGTGTACGACATCATTTGGTAGAGTTTGTGTTAAAACACCATATGGATCTAGTTCAATGATTGTGGCATCAAAATGCAGCGCAAACTGCGTTGCTATCATTGTTTTACCAACTCCACCTTTT
>CAISHH010000063.1 GCA_903885085.1 uncultured Campylobacterales bacterium | reverse complement strand
ATTAAGATATATGCCTCAAATACAATCCTTAATTCATCTGCAAACATCTATGCTGATTTTAGAAGAATTTCGAGCTGAGATTTGCAAGTGGCTCTTATATCAAATCAATTATATATAGCGCTTAGTAGCCTATTTAGCCAAAATATATCTTTAGTATGATAGAATAAAAAAAATTTAAGACAAGGTTTAAAATGCTACAAGCGTTCGTAGGCAAAGTATTCGGAACTAAAAATGACAGAGAGCTGAAAAAGTATCAAAAACGTATAAATAATATAAACGCTTTAGAAGAATTTTACAAAAAAATGAGTGATGATGAACTAAAAGGTACATTTAGCGAACTTCAAAACCTTATTTTAGATAAAAGTAAAACTTTAGATGATATGTTAGAAAAATCTTTTGCAATCACAAGAGAAGCATCTGTAAGAACTCTTGGTATGCGTCATCATGATGTCCAGCTTTTAGGCGGAATGGTTTTACATGAAGGCAGAATTGCCGAGATGAAAACAGGTGAGGGTAAAACTCTTGTTGCGACTCTCCCTATCATATTAAATGCTATGACTAAAAAAGGTGTTCATCTTGTAACTGTAAATGACTATCTTGCTCGCCGTGATGCTTTAGATTTGACACCTTTGTATGAGTTTTTAGGTTTTAGTGTCGGCGTTGTTTTAGAAAGTATAAATGATCCTCATGAAAAGCGTAAGCAGTATCATGCAGATATTACTTATGGAACAAATAATGAATTTGGATTCGATTATCTTCGTGACAATATGAGCTATACGAAAGAAAATATGGTTCAACGCGGACACAACTTTGTTATCGTTGATGAAGTGGATTCAATTTTGATTGATGAAGCAAGAACTCCGCTTATTATCTCTGGACCGGTCAATAAAACTTTAGAAGCTTACAAACAAGCAAACGGTGTTGCTCTAAAAATGGTGAAAGATGAGCATTTTACTGTAGATGAAAAAGATAGGGTTGTACTTATCACAGAAGAGGGGATCACAAAAGCTGAAGAGCTTTTTGGAGTTGAGAACCTTTATAGTGTTGAGAACTCGACACTTTCACACCATTTGGATCAAGCACTAAAATCAAATTATCTTTTTGAAATCGATGTTGATTATGTCGTTAATGAGGGTGAAATTGTCATTGTTGATGAGTTTACTGGACGCTTAAGTGAAGGTCGTAGATTTTCAGAAGGTCTGCATCAGGCACTTGAAGCAAAAGAGGGTGTAGAGATCAAGCAGGAAACACAAACACTTGCAGATATTACATTTCAAAATTATTTTAGAATGTACGACAAGCTCTCAGGAATGACTGGTACTGCTCAGACAGAAGCAACAGAATTCGCTCAGATCTATAACCTTGATGTTGTTTCGATTCCTACAAATCTTCCAGTTGCTCGTGCTGATTTGAATGACCTTATCTATAAAACTGAACTTGAAAAATTTGATGCAGTTGTAGAAAAAATAAAAGAACTTGCAACAAATGGTCAGCCTGTTCTCATCGGTACAGCATCCATTGAAAAATCTGAAAAACTGCATGAATTTTTGAAGAAACAGAAGATTGCACACACAGTTTTAAATGCAAAAAATCACGCGCAAGAGGGTGAGATTATTAAATTTGCTGGACTTAAAGGTGCGGTGACTATTGCTACAAATATGGCTGGACGTGGAGTTGATATTAAAGTTAGCCAAGAGGTCAAAGATCTTGGTGGTTTATATATCTTAGGAACTGAAAGACATGAAAATCGCCGTATTGATAATCAGCTCCGTGGACGTTCAGGTCGTCAGGGTGATCCAGGAACAACTCAATTTTATCTTTCACTTGAAGATAGTCTTCTTCGTATTTTTGGTTCAGATAAGATCAAAGCTATTATGGAAAGACTTGGTGTTGAAGATGGCGAGTTTATAGAATCAAAAATGGTAACACGCGCGGTTGAAAAAGCGCAGAAAAAAGTGGAACAGCTTCATTATGAAGGGCGTAAACAGATTGTTGAGTATGATGATGTAGCCAATGAGCAAAGAAAAATCATCTATAAATTTAGAAATGAGCTTTTAAATCCTGAGTATGATACAGCCGCAAAAATTAATCTTATCAGAGAAGAATATCTTGTAAGTTTACTTATCGAGTGTACTATATTTAGTGGAAGTGCTCCAGAAGATTTTAATCTTGAAAAACTCTCTCTTATGCTAAGAGAAGAGATCAATTTTTCTCTAGATAGTGAATCACTTAAATCACTTAATTATGATGATCTTTATGCAAAACTTCTTTTGGATATTAAAAATTTCTATGATGACAAAATGGCTGTCTTGGATGAAACACTTAGAGGGGATGTTGAGAGAGAGTTTTATCTAAAAACTTTAGATACAGCATGGAGAGAGCATCTTTATACGATGGATAACATGAAAACGGGAATTCGTCTTCGTGCATACAATCAAAAAGATCCTTTAGTAGAGTACAAAAAAGAGAGTTATAATCTTTTCAGCGAATTGGTTGAAAATATCAAATATAATACAGTAAAAACACTTCATATTATTCAATTTCAAATGAAAGCAGCTGAAGACGAAGTTGCTGAATTTGCACGTCAAGAAGAGGCTGAAAGAGAGCAAGAACTCTCTCAGTTAGATCTTAATAAACATGATAATGATGATTTGATGGTAGATAAAAAAACGGCTAGAAATGACCTTTGTCCTTGTGGAAGCGGTAAAAAGTATAAACAGTGTTGTGGTGTGAGTGGTCCGAAAAAAGGTGTATTTGCGTCTTGAATACAAATATCATTCCCTATCTTGTCAAGCGTTTTTTACGCTTTGACAAAGAACAGCCTTTTATCTTTCTCTCGGCACTTTTAGCATTTTTAGGTATTACTCTTGGCGTTATGGTTCTTATCATTGCTATGGCACTGATGAATGGTTTTGACAAAGAGTTTAAAAATAAACTTACAGTTATGAACTATCCCTTAACAATCCTTCCAAAATTTGATGGCTCTGTAAATGAAGAGCTATTATCAACACTTACAAATAAATTTCCAAATCTTGATTTTAGTCCTTTTGTTATGTCTTCTGTTATGACAAGAAGTGGTTCGACACTTGAAGGTGGTTACATCTTTGGAGTTGATTTTAAAGCAGAATCAAAAGTCAATAGCATATTTAAAAAAGCTGTAGAAAACAAAACTTATCCAAAATTTAGTGTCATTATTGGGAAGCCTCTTCAAGAAGAGTATCAGATCCAAAAAAATGATAAACTGATGTATATTTTTACGCAGGTTGAACCTGGTGGACTTGCTGTTACTCCAAAGATAAAAAGATTTACAGTGAGTGACTTTTTTGATTCAGGATTGATCGCTTATGATAAAGCGTACAGCTACACCGATATAGAATCTTTACAAAAGGTTCTCTCCGTTCCTTTAGATCGATTTGATGGTATTCACATCTATTCTCCTCATCCCGAAGAAGATATCAAAAAGATAGGAAAGATATTACCTGATACTGTCATAGTCAAAGGGTGGTGGCAAGATAATACAAACTTTTTTGCGGCACTTGCTTTAGAAAAGACATCACTCTTTATTGTACTGATGTTATTGATTCTTATCGCATCGATTAATATTATCTCTTCACTTCTTATGACGGTTATGAATAGACGCTCTGAGATCGCTCTTTTACTCTCACTTGGGGCTTCTAAGATAGAGATTAAAAAAGTATTTTTATATCTTGGTATTGTTATAGGAATCGGTGGGATTTTAACCGGTGTTATTTTAGGACTAAGCGGTATTTGGATTTTGAGTACATTTGATATCGTGCATCTTCCAAAAGATGTTTATCCGACGACGACACTTCCATTGGACCTAAGTGTTCTTGATTTTGCTATTATCGTTTTTGGTGCTTTCTTTATTGTTATTCTTTCTTCTTATTATCCTGCTAAAAAAGCAAGTGAAGTTGACATCCTCACTGTTTTAAGAAATGAATAGCGGTTCTCTTTTTTACTCTTCTTTACTACTCGGAGAAAATAACTCTACGGGTAGTAACAACGCTCTTTTTATAATGTTGAGCGGCGCAATAATCATATCTTTCGCTACAGTTGTACTGACATCGGGATCATAAATACTTCCCGTGACTTTGAGCGAAGTTGAAAGACTGTCTTTACCAAAAAGTATATAGCCAACGATAGGAATTTTAGATGCTTTAGATCCCAAGTCTGTTTTTAAGTTCATATCAAGATCTAGTGTATCGGTTCTTAAGTTCATTGTGCCTTTTCCGTAGATCTTGATCTCTTTAGATGTGAGGGATAGGTCACTTAAATCATATAAACCTTTTTTGGCAGTAAATCCAACATACATATTCTCTACATGTAAGCCTTTTTTAGAATAATCAGGCACACTAAAAGTGACAAGTGATGGAACTGTATTGACAAAGGCAAAAACATTATTCAAGGCTTTGTACTCTTTTAAAATCGTATTTTTAATCTCAATAATCCCTGAAAAGTCCTCAAATGCTCCATTAAATGTAAAAGAGAGTGCGCCTTTGGAAAATTTGGATGTAGCGAAGAGTTTTTCCATAAAGAGATCATCAAAGTTTGATCCGTGAAGATAGAAGAGACCATATTTATTGAGATTAAATGAAGCATTTCCTTTTTGATGCTTGAGCTGTGCAGTGATTTCTGAATTAAAAAACTGTACATCTAATGTGTCTGCAAGCATTTTTCTGTCTTCTTTATAGTAGAGGTAGCTATTTCTTGCTTTTAAAATGATGGGCATCCCCTCTTTTGAATCTGTATTTATTTTGTGCTCATCACTAAACTTTACAAATTCTGGAATATTAAAACCTATATTATCTGATTTGATTTTAATCTCTTTATTTGCTATTTCCATTTGAAAATCATCATTAATTTTAAACTCTGTTTTCTTTGGAGAGTAGGAGCCATTGAACATGTAGGTATCTAGGGGTTTATTCTCTTTTACAAGAAGTTTATATGGATATTTGAGTGTTCCGCTAAAAAATAAATTATCATCTTGGCTAGTAGAAGCGATAGTGAGACTTCCATTTGTGATATTGTAATCCTTAAATAATGGAATGTTTTTATAAATTTTACTAAAATCTTCACATCGCAGGGCCCATAAATCATTCTCTTGTAAAAGGAGTTTTGTATTATATTTGTTCATGAAAATTTCAGTATCAGTATCTTTTTTACTTATGCTCAGTGTATATGTTTCATTTTTATTAAAAAAACTTTTTAAAAGTGCATTTTTGAGATTTACTTTTTGTAAGACTATACTCCCTGTACTTGTATTTGTATCATAATCAACAGCAAAATTAGAACTCAGTTGATCAGTAATATTGATGTTAGTATTAGCTATGTTCATTTTTCCCGTATCGAGGGTCAACTGCATTGGACTTAAGATCGCTTTATTATCTTTTATTTTTAGTGCAATTTTATTTGCTGCATTTATTTGTATTTTTTTATCATATTTGATAGAAACTGGAAGAATCGCTTGATCTAGTTTGATTGTCTTATATTGTAGTTTTGTGATATCAAGGTTGAGATTGGCAGTGAGTTTATCAAGGTTGACATCGCCCCATAAAAAGCCTGTAAGTTTATCAGATACAGAGACTTGGAATCTTGAAAGTTTTGCATAAAGTGTTTCTAAATTGACTTTCATATTGAAAGCGTCCAATCTTACTTCATCTCCCTTATGATCAAAGAGAAGAGGGGAAACACTGATATTATCCTCTTTTGGTGTAATAAAATATGTAAGATGTGCTTTTGACTTATTTGGTTTTAGAATAAGATTGGTAAAATTCATTTTATTAATATCTATTTCTATTTTTCCTACACTCTTATTTGGATCGAGAGTACCACTTACATTTGTATCTATGCTATCTTTATAAGAGAGTTTTAGTCTTTTAATATCTACTTGTGACCCTTTAAGCCTAACAAATCCATTTGAAGCATCAAGATTCATATTTCTATATAAAAATGTTCCTTGTCCAATTGTAAAGTTTCCATCTACCTGTGTATCTGAATTTTCAAGTT
>CAISHH010000062.1 GCA_903885085.1 uncultured Campylobacterales bacterium | reverse complement strand
TGCTCATTTCTTAATCCCTATATATTCCGTATTTTATTCTAGCGTTTTGGAATTAAAAAATAGATTTTACTGGTTTGATTTTAGGGGTTCATTATACTAGGCATCGGCTATGCTCTTAACTATAAAAACTTCGATTTAAAAGCTTCATGGGCTCATGGATTTGGAGGAGAAAGTACACCACTATCAGAAGCTGAATTCTCTACATGTAAGGATAAATTCCTTATTCAGGGGATGATGAGATTTTAATCCATCTTCTAAACAATCAATCTACTTTTAAATAAGAGGTCTTGCTTTCTTCGAGAATGTATTGATAGTACCATTTAAAAGAGAGATGGGAGTTCATTCAAATAAGGCAAAGTAACCTAGCATACTTTATTTTGTTACGCTTTAAGATAGTCTACGACTCGTGTTTTTTCAACAACTTCCCTGATAATTGCCAAAACTTCCAAATGAGCTGGATGTGTTGCATACACTTTTAGATCCTCTTGCGTCTTAAATGTAGAGTACAAACTCATGTCACACGCTCTCTCACTTCGACTAAAATCAACGCCAATTTCCATCTCTAAAAGCTCATCAATCTTCGAAGGCAAAGCTTCCAACATCTCTTTGACTTTTAAAATATTCTCGTATTTATCTTCCTCTTTGAAATCAAACACTACTATATGTACTATCATTTTTATTCCTTTATAATATATTTTTCCAAAAAAACTGGGCTATTAAAACCACTAAAATTATACCTGCAATATTTAAAACCAAGCCGTACTTCATCATCGTTTTTACATCGACTGCTCCGCTACTCATCGCTATAGCGTTTGGTGAAGTGCTTAATAAGATAGAAAAAAAGTGCTATGTCAGAAGTTATCTCTGTCGTGAAAATGATAAATAATATGATTTTTGTCTTATTTAGTTTCTAAAACTTTATAAACACAGATCTAACACAGAATATTAAAAGTGTATTTTTATACTTTACCGCGAAAGCAAGTCTTTCAAACTCTCTTTTGGGTCTTTTCCTTCTAGTATCTTATAGACTTCTGTAGCTATAGGCAGATATATTTTCTTCTCTTTTGCAATTACATGTAAGGCATATGCTGTTCCGATTCCCTCTGCTACTTCGCCAAGTTCTTCGACTATTTTTTCTTTGGATTTGCCCTCTGCGAGGCCAAGCCCTACTCTAAAGTTTCTTGACATCGTTGAAGATGCTGTTAAGAAGAGATCTCCCGCACCGCTGAGACCAATAAAGCTTTCATCTTTAGCTCCATAGTTGTGTCCAAACCTTTGCATCTCCACAAGTCCTCGAGAGATCAAAGAAGCGGCCGCATTTTTTCCAAGACCAAGCCCTTCGCATATTCCGGCGGCGATTGCAATCACATTTTTATAAGCCCCTGCAACCTCTGCACCCATAACATCAGTAGAAGTATAGGTTTTTATAAATGATGGAAAAAAAGAGCCAAATTTTGCACTCAACTCATCGTTTGTCGAATTAATTACCAACGCGGTCGGAAGCGATTGCATCACTTCTGCTGCAAACGATGGACCAGACAAAAAGCAGATGTTTTCCAGAGGGAGATATTCGCTGTAGATCTCATTTAAGAACTTTCCACTGCTCGCTTCTATCCCCTTGGAAGCCACAAGTACCTTCTGTCCAGAAAATACAAAATGCTCTTTTAGCCACTGCGATATCTGCTGTGCTGGAATAGTGATAATTAAATATTCAAGCTTTAAAATCTCATCAGTAGAGATGAAGTTTTCTACATCTCTGGGAGTTCTTGAACTTATATAAACATCATTTTTCTCTGCAAATGCGAAGGCAAGTGCAGTCCCCCATTTTCCAGCTCCTATAACACCTATTTTCATTCTGTCACACCCTTGTACATCGATTCAAAATTTGCAATATCGTACTTAAATCCTATAATCACTAAAATATCTCCCTCTCTTAAAGGTTCACTATTGGCTTTTTTTGTATAGATAAAAGAGGTATCAAGATTTTCCCGTATAACAGCTAAAACAACTAAACCAAACCTGTATTTCCAATCTATATCTTCGATATTGCTTCCGATAAACTCTACATCCGCAGGAAGTTCCCATTGCATAATTTTAAGATCTTTATCTGCATACAAAATATTGTTTAAAATTTCTGTGACAAAGGGGCGCTCTAGCATTTCAGTGATAATGTTGACTGTCGTTTGCGTAATAGGAATGATCTTGTTGGCTCCGGCCATTTTTAGCTTTCTGCCACTCTCTTGATCAGTCGAAAGAGCAATAATCAACAATTTTTCAAAAGTAGCACGAAGAGAAATAGTTAAAAAGATATTTTCTGAACTCTCTTGCAAAGCACAAAATACGATTAAGTGTTCAAGATCATAATCTGTTTCAAACATTGACCAATCATCACTAAGATCAAATTTCGAGACTTTAAAACCTTTATCTTTTAAGAGATTTCTATCACTATCTTCAAGAACAAAAAGCGTGATATCGCTATATTTTGTTTTCAAACTTTGTGCAATCTCTAACGCAAACTCGTTATATCCAAAGATGACAGCTGACTTCATACCCTAACTCTTTTTGTGAAGATGTTTTTTAAATTCTTCAATAAATACATAATCACCCACGATAATAAGCATATCTCCACTCTCTAAATGTGTACTATTTATAGGGTTAAATAAAAATCTTTTCGAAGTACTTTTATAGATTCCAAGCATCAAAAGTTTATATTTTCTACACTCTATTTCACTTAAATCTCCATGATAGCGAAGCATAACATCATCCACCAATATCTCAGAAATCTGGATTCCATTGGTTTCAGACCGCAGGGCATGGATCAAGTCAAAGGCAACAGGCTGACCAATGTACTCTTTTGCAATCAAACCGATAAATTCTTGAGAAAAGATGATCTTACTCACACCCGCCATTTCAAGCTTTTTTCTATTTTGTTTGGACTCTAAAATAGAGATAATTTCCACATGCTTAGACATAGAACGCACCGTTAAAGTCGTATAAATATTTTCCACGTCAGTATCATCTAAACACAATACCGATCTTACCTGAGTTGCAAAATCAATACGAAGATCTTCATAAGTATTTAGCAGTCCGGAATCATGCGCAAAGGCCAAAAACTCATCCTTTATAGCTTCTTTTACCAGTTTGGCATCTTTATCCAAAATAATAACTTTTGAACCATTGCTTTTTAATTTCAGAGCAACTTGACGACCTATCTCTTTATATCCACAAATAAGATAGATTCCTTTTAATTTTGCAATATCTTCAATACTTTTGATCTCTTTTATCTCTTCGATCTTTTCTGTAAAGGCAGAAACAACCAGAGAAGTTGTAAATGCCATCACTGCAACTCCAGACATGATGACGATGATAGCAACGACTTTTCCCTCTTCGCTCACAGTTACAACATCTCCATATCCAACCGTACTCATAGTCACAATTGCCCAATAAAAAGCATCAAAAAGAGTATTGATCTTTGAATGTGGATTGTTCGCTTCCATCACATACACCAAAACGGAAGAAACAACAACGATAATTGAAGCAAACATGACAAGGGTAATAAATTCAAAGCGTTTAGCAGAGAGAACAGAACCAAAAGTTTTTATGCTTCTCGTATAGCGAAAAAGCTTAAATATTCTAAAAAGAATAAAAATACGTAAAAGTCTTAACTCATGGAAGAACGGAATAATTGCAAGAAGATCGATAATCGAGCTTATGGAACGTATATGTTTCCATTTAGATAAAAATACTTTAAAGAGTGCACGTCTGAGTCTAAACTTTCTTGAGAGTGTCGTGTCTTTTTCATATTGGGCGATGATAATAGCTGTGGAACTGTCATAAATCCAAAGACGTAAAACATATTCAATCATGAAGATGATAGAAATAATATAGTCATTAAAAAATTTTATCTCTGGATCTATGGTCGATTTTACCTCTTTTATAAGAATAAAAACACTCGTAAAAATCAAAACGATCATCATAAAGTCAATGTATTTTTTAAAACGAAATTGATCGTTTTCTAAAAAATTATAAACAATACGCTTCACATGCAAATACTTATCTGAACCATTTAACGCAAAAATAGTCCCGATAAATAATCGCTTAAAAAACTCCATACTAACCTAATTTAGATTTTAAAAGGTCATTAACCGCTTGAGGGTTTGCACTTCCTTTAGAAACTTTCATGATTTGTCCTACGAAAAATCCAAACAGTTTATCTTTTCCGCTTCTGTATTCTGCCACTTTTTCGGGATTTGCATTTAAAATCTCATCTATCATCGCTTCGATCGCACTTGTATCGCTTACTTGTTTAAGGCCAAGCTTTTCGATTGTCTCATCCACATCAGTAGCATTTTCCATCATATAATCAAGAACATCTTTTGCAGCTTTTCCGCTGATAGTATTATCTTCGATACGCTTCACGATAGTTCCGAGTTTTTTAGCATCAAGAGGCGATGATTCAAGACTCATACCACCTTTTAAACGCCCTTGTAGTTCAACTGTAAGCCAAGTAACAGCATTTTTAGCAGTTATACCCTCTTGCATCATCTCTTCAAAGAATTTCGCCATCTCTAAAGTTGAAGTGATCACAGAAGCATTGTACTCATTCATCCCAAAATCATTTACAAAACGAAGTTTTTTCTCATCTGGAAGTTCAGGAATCTGAGTTGCTATCGCATACATCTCATCCGTAACGACAGCTTTAAGAAGATCTGGTTCTGGGAAATAACGGTAATCCGCTGCTTCCTCTTTACCGCGCATACTTCTAGTTTCTTGTTTTGTTTGATCAAAAAGACGAGTTTCTTGAACGATCTCTTTGTCATAAATGCCATCTTCCCAAGCCTCACGCTGACGAGCAACTTCAAGTTCTATAGCTTTTTGAATAAAACGAAATGAGTTAATATTTTTAATCTCAACACGAGTATAAAGTTTTTCATCACCTTTTGGACGAATAGACACATTCACATCCACGCGAAATGAACCCTCTTGCATATTTGCATCTGAAATATCCAAGTATCTTACAATCGAGTGAAGCTTTTTAAGATAAAAAATAGCTTCATCCCCACTTCTCATATCAGGCTCTGAGACGATCTCCAAAAGCGGTGTTCCAGCACGGTTTAAGTCCACTTTTGAGATATCGCCGTCATGGATATTTTTCCCAGCATCTGCTTCGATGTGCGCACGGTTGATACCAATGATTTTTTTACTGCCATCTTCAAAATCGATCTCTAACTTTCCATGTTCAACAACAGGAGTATAAAGTTGAGTGATCTGATATGCCGATGGGCTATCTGGATAAAAGTAGCTTTTACGGTCAAAATAAGATGTTCTGTTGATAGTAGCGCCTACTGCAGTTCCAAACATAACCGCTTTTTTAAGCACCTCTTTGTTAAAAACAGGAAGCGCGCCAGGAAGTGCCAAACATGTCGGACATGTATTTGTATTTTGCGTATGATTAAAACTTGTCGGGCATGAGCAAAAAAGTTTTGTATTTGTATTTAATTGTACGTGGACTTCAAGTCCAATGACTGTTTCGAACATTGTTTATAAACCTTATATAAATTTTCTTATCGATGCATATGCAAAAACTCCGCAAGACTCTACAGCTTTTATCTGCTCATCTGTTGTAATCCCGCCTAGTGCGATTATTTTGATTTTTATTTTACCTTGTATTTCTTTTAAAGGAGCTAAACCGGTAGGATTTCCCTTGTTTGGAGAGTTGAAAATCGGGCTAAATGTCACAGCATCTGCTCCGAGATTTTGCGCTTGCAGTATCTCTTGTAAACTATGAGTACTTATCACTACAAATAGACCTAAGTCTTTTGCTTTTTTTATAGCATCAAACTGCGTAGATACGAGATGAACACCAAAAGCGCCCAACACATATGCTAGTTTATAATCTTGATGTAAAAGAGGAATGATTTTTTTTTGCTTACATGTAAGGATGAATGCCTCCGCAAAAATTGCATAATCTGCATTTTTCTTGTCTCGATAGAGAGCAAAGTCAACACTGTTTTTATCGATTATAGATGAAAGTGTTTGAGTAAAAGTGCTAAGATCTGTCCCGTAAAATTCGGGATCAGTTATCAGATAGCTCTTTATCATGAAGAGTTTTTTCCATTCTTTCTAAGATCTCTGTTTGTTTTTTCATTTCATTAAATGAGGCTCTTTTTGTCTCAAATGAATCGATCCAAAGAATAATAACTAAAGAGATAAAGATAAACACAAAAGAGAGTGATAAAGCCGGAGCAAGTCCAAAAGGGGAAAAATAAGTAAAAGTAGCGAAAGTACCCAGCACTATAAAAGCGACTGAGGCACCATGCAAGAAACTAAGAATTTTGTTAAATAAAGATTCTTGCATAATAGAGTTTCTAGTGATCTTCAGAAACTGCGATCGCTCCACCAAGGTAAACATATGTAAGCATCATAAAGATGAACGCTTGCAAGAATGCCATAAATGTAAGTAACGCAAATGGGATAATCGGCAAGAACCAAGGTGCAAGCATAAGGATTACCATTAAGAACATATCATCACCTTTAACATTACCGAAAAGACGGAAGCTAAGAGAGATAATGCGAGAGATATGAGAAACGATCTCGATTGGAAACATCAACCAAGCCAACCACCAAACAGGCCCAAGAAAGTGAGCGAAGTAAGTGATAAGACCATTACGGCGAATACCTTCAAAGTTATAGTAAAAGAACACTAAAAGTGCCAATGCTAAAGTGAAGTTTAATGAAGCAGAAGGTGCTTCAAAACCAGGAATAACACCGATTAAGTTTGCAACACCGACAAAAAGACCGATTGTAGCAACAAGTGGAAGATAACGGCGAGATTCCTCTTTACCCATAACGTCTGCACCCATAGCAACAACGCCGCCAAGGTATGCTTCAAATACATTTTGAGTTCCTGTTGGAATCAAACGTAAGTTTGACATAGCAACTTTTGCTAAGATAAGAACGATCACTGCTGTTAAAAGCATGTGCGTTAAAAATATGAACGTATGGTCTTCTGAAATCAAACCAAAAAAAGTAAATAATTCACCCATTTGAGTATGCCCCTGTCTTGAAATAGTTGTGGGATTATAGTGCAACTTGCATTAAATTAATCTTTTTGCAGCCTTGAACAAAAAATTAAACTCTTTTTACTAGCCATATTTTTAATAATTTTCTTGCATAATCGCTAAATGAATAATTTAAATACCGTACTAGAGTACCACCAAAGAACCAAACATCATCCAAGTCGTTATGCCGCATCTTTAGGCTATATGGACTGGGCAACGCAGCCTGATCCGTTTCGAAGTTACAAAGGTGCGACCAAAGCACAGTTGCCACTGGCGCTAGAGAACACAACTCCGCCTTACCATCTTTTGTGGGAAAAAAATGGCACTCCAACAGCACCACTTTGCATTGAGTCTATCTCTCAATTGTTTCAATTCTCCCTTGCAATTTCTGCATATAAGAGTGCAAATGGAACATCTTGGGCTCTGAGGTGTAACGCTTCAAGTGGAAATTTGCAACCGACTGAGGGTTATATCATCCTTCCTCCACAACGTGGAATCTCTGAAAAAACCACCATTTCCCATTATGCACCTTATGATCATTCTTTAGAAATTTTAAGTGAATTTGACACCTCGTTTTGGGATGAACTGCCACAAGAAAGCTTTTTAGTCTCACTAAGTTCTATCATCTGGCGTGAAGCTTGGAAATATGGAGAACGTTCATTTCGTTACACTCAGCTTGATCTCGGACACGCCTTGCAAGCCTTACATGTAAGCGCAAAAATGCTTGGATGGAATATCTCTTTAGTCAATAATTGCGACATAAAAGATGTAGACACACTGTTTGGATTTGATAAAAAACTCCGCTTTAGCGAAGTGGAAAATGAAGAAAGTGATATTTTAGTGCTTCTCTCAAAAGAAAAAAACCTTAAATGCAACCTAAGAACTTTACTTCAAGATATGAAACCTCATGATAGTACTATCGCTAACAAACTCAGTCCTACACACCATCATTGGGAGATTTTAGACACAATAAACGAAGCAACACACTTTACACCAACTTCACAAACACCTCTACATATAAGCCAAAAAAACAGCAGAGTTCCAAGCAGTGAAGCAAAAGATATTGTCCTTAAAAGACGAAGTGCGCAGATGATGGATGCGAACCGTTCGAAAATCACAAAAGAGCAATTCACAACCATTTTACAAAACGTATATCATGAAAAAGCCGATGTACATTTTGCCATTTTTATCCATAACGTGGATCAATTACAAAGCGGACTTTATCTTTATCTTCGTGACTCTACTGATCTTGCAAACCTCAAAAAAAATCTTGATGAAAGCTTTGTTTGGATCGAGGTTTATGAGCATCTTTACCTTTTGAAAGAGGGAGATTATCGAGCCATCGCCAAAGATATTTCTTGCTCTCAAGATATTGCAAAAGATGGAGCTTTTTCGCTTGGGATGCTTTGTAAATTTTCCTCTGTTTTAAGCGAAGGAAATCCACAAAAATATAAAGAGCTCTATTATGAGTGCGGCGCAATCGGACAACAACTTTACCTTGAAGCCACATCTTTGGGTCTTAGTGCCACGGGAATCGGCTGTTTTTTAGATGATATTATGCATCAGCTTTTAGGCTTGCGAAATAACTCTTACCAATCTTTATACCATTTTACTATCGGCCGAGCCATCGTAGATATGCGAGTGCAGACACAAAAGCCTTATATGTAGAGATAATCGGCTATAATTTCTTTATGAAAAAAGTAGCTATTATCGGAGCTGGCGCGGCGGGTTTGACCGCGTCCATCATCCTTGCAAGAAACAATATCAAAGTCGATCTCTTTGAACAAAACACAAAGAATGGCAAAAAAATCCTTGTTTCTGGCAACGGACATTGTAATATCACCAATAAATTTGTCAGTAAATCTAACTATATTTCTGCAAATCCAAACTTTGTCGAACCTACCCTTAAACGCTTTGGTTACCACGAACTTGAACGCTTTATGAATTCCATCGGGATTTTATTTTCCACAAAAGAAGATGGAAGAACTTTTCCCCTTTCCTTTGAAGCAAAAAGCGTTGTAACTGCATATGAAGAGGCTTTATTACTTTTAGATGTTACTGTTTTTAATGACTGCAAAATAGAATCTGTCCAAAAAGAAACAAACTTTTCTCTTACATGCGAAGTGGCCTCTGGGTGTAAGGTTCAAACATTCAAAGATTATGACGCTCTTATTGTTGCAACTGGACTTTTGGCGTATCCTCAGCTTGGAGGAAACGAAGATGGACTTCACTTTGCTTCTTCTTTTGGACATTCTCTTATCCCAACCTATCCTTCTCTTGTCGGACTACATCTTGATTCATCTTTGCATGAAGAACTTTCAGGAGTAAAAATCGATGGAGAAGTTACAATTTTTGTTGATGGATTGAAAGAAAAAACGATGCAGGGAGATCTACTTTTTACAAAATACGGCATCTCAGGACTTGCTATCTTTGATATCTCACAAATCGCTTCACAAGCTCTTGTGAACTTTCAAAATGTCGAAATATCACTCAATCTTTTAAAAGATTTTAACGCTCAGTCTTTATCTGCACAAATTTTAAATCTTTGCAAAGCACTTCCTCAAAATAAAATATCTACAGTTTTAGGAGCAATACTTCCTGCGAAACTTGCCTTTATTGCTTTAAAAGAGACTCGGATTGACGCTAATACAGAAGCCTTACACGTTAACACAAAAATGGTAAAAACTCTTATCAATAAACTCCAAAACTGGAAGTTTAAAGTCACTAACACACATGGGTTTTCTCATGCGGAAGTATGTGGCGGCGGAGTGGACACACTAGAGATAGATGAAAAAACATTTGAATCAAAAAAGACAAAAAGCCTTTACTTTATAGGTGAAGTTTTGGATGTTTTAGGCGAGCGTGGCGGCTACAATTTTCAGTTTGCTTTTGCGTCTGGGGTTTTATGTGCTGAGGCAATTACGAAAGATTTTTCATCAAAAAAATGATAGAATAAGCAAAAAAGGAAAAATATGACACTCTTCATTATTCTTGGAGTTATTGCACTTGTAATTGTTCTTATGTACAACTCTTTAATAGGTAAGAAAAATCAGGTAGAAAATATTTTCGCAGGCGTGGACGCAGTTTTAAAAAAGCGTTATGATCTTATCCCAAACCTTATCGCCTCAGTTTCAAAGTATATGGAGTTTGAAAAATCTACCTTAGAAAAAGTAACACAGCTTCGCTCAGAGGCGAATAAACCAAATCTTAGCGACAACGAGAAAGTAAAACTCGATTCTCAAATTAGTTCTGCCCTTGGTTCTATTATGGTTGCAGTTGAGAACTATCCTGAGCTCAAATCAAACGAAAACGTTATGAATCTCCAACACAATCTCACTGAGATAGAATCTCAAATCTCAGCAGCTCGCCGCGCTTACAATCAAGCGGTCACAGACTACAACAATGCAAGAGAGATGTTTCCAACAAACTTTATGGCATCTTTGATGAATCTTCAAAGAAAAGATGTTTTTGTTATCAATGAAGACGAGCGAAAAAATGTCGATGTCAAAGGGCTGTTTCACACATAAAATATGAAAACAATTTCTCAACTTACAGATTTTTACTATAACACCCTTTATCCTCAGATTTTAGAGCTGGAGAAAGAGAGAAAAGCGCTCAAAGAGAGGATGATAAAGTTTGCCATTTTTATTGGTGCTGTAGCATTTATACTTTTTTATTTTTTAACTGATAAGTTACATCGTATAGATAGTTTTGTTCTAGTTTTATTTATAATTCCACTCCTTGGACTCGCCTCTTTTATTTATAAATTTATGACAAAAGATTATGCAAGTTCTTTTAAACTACAAATTATTGAACCCTTAATCAAAGAGATCGATGAAAATCTTCGCTACAATCCTACTTATAAAATCGACCAACAAACTTTTATAAACTCCGAAATTTTTAAAGAGAAGATCGACCGTTACAACGGAAATGACTATGTTACAGGAAGTATAGATGGCGTACAGATCAGTTTTAGCGACTTACATGTAGAAAAAGAGGAGAAGGATTCTAAAGGCAGATCAAACTACCGGACAATATTCCAAGGACTCTTTATTGTCACTTCGTTTAACAAGTATTTTTCAAACTCTACTATAATTCTGCCCGATAGTGCCCAAAGTTTATTTGGTTCACTTATAGGCGGTTGGCTGCAGTCAAATAATTTTAGTAGAAGCCAACTTGTAAAGATGGATGATCCTGAGTTTGAAAAAGAGTTTGTTGTGTATGGAACTGACCAGATAGAGGCCAGATATATCCTTTCACACTCGATGATGCAACGTATTTTGGAATTAAAAAAGAAAACAGCAAAGCCCATCTATCTCTCTTTTAAAGATGAACAGATGAATTTAGCAGTTGCTTACGATAAAGATCTTTTTGAGCCCTCTGTTTTTAGTTCGCTTTTAGAGTACAAAGTAGCGATGGAATATATCAAAACGCTCCAGTTGACGCTTTCACTCGTCACGGAGTTAAAATTAAATGAAAAATTATGGAGCAAACGTTGACAAACGATAATATTTTTATCACCAGTATTAAAGATTTCTTTTCCCTAAAAATGATGAAATTCTCTATCGCTCCATTTTTTATCGCTCTTATCCTTGTTTACACAATAGTTTTTTACTTTGCACATTTGACCATCAAAGATCTACGCCATGCATCTTTACATGTGCATCAATCGCAAACAACTATTGTTGATGGACTAGAAACCATAGATACAACAGGTATTGACTTTCAAAGCTCTTCAATACTGAGTTTTCTTATGAGCCACGCCCTGACATCTTGGATCGTGACTTTTTTAGTCTATACTATGGGCAGTATGCTTGCACTTATTCTAACCATCTTTATATCTCTTATTGCCATCACTTTTTTAACACCCTTTATTCTCAAAAATATACATCAAAAACACTATAGTGATATAGAGATGAAGGGGTATGATAACTTTTTTTGGTCGATCATAAAAATATTTCGATGGTTTGTTATTATGCTTACTATGTTTTTACTTTTTATCCCGTTTTACTTTGTTCCGATATTAAATGTGATTATGTTTAATCTTCCAATGTACTATTTTTTCCATAAGATATTGACGTATGATGTGGCATCAAATATCAGCACAAAAAATGAGTATAAAAAGATTATGTTTTTTGCAGGCACGGAGATACGAATCAAAACTTTTCTTCTCTACCTTGTTTCACTCATCCCTTTTGCGGTTCTTTTTACTGGAGTTTACTATATTATTTTTATGGGGCATACCTATTTTAGAGAAACTAGAGAGTTAAGAGAGGGAAACAATTACTCGCTCTAGTTTCGTATGCAAGGTATTTAAACTTTCCTCTTCTGCTTGAATCTTAAAGCGTACATCTGAGTCAAAAAACTTTTCTACTATTGTAATTTCCAGTTGTGAACATTCATACTCTACTCTTCCCATATCACTATAAGAAAATGAAATCATCTCTATCTTCTCTTTTTTATATATTATGAGTTCAGCCAGATTTACCGCCATATTGACAGCGTCACTGTAGGCACGAACAAGTCCGCCAGTTCCCAGTTTTGTCCCACCAAAATAGCGTACAACAATAACCGCAGTATTGATGAGTTCCTGTCCCTGCAATACGCAAAGAGTCGGTTTTCCCGAAGTTCCTTTTGGCTCTCCATCATCACTTGAATGCTCAACAATTTGATCAAACTCATTGAGATATCTATAAGAAGTCACAAAATGGCGTGCTTTTGGATGCTCATTCTTAAGAGTTTCGAGAGTATTTGTATATAAATTGTAAGGGATAAGATGCGCTATAAATTTTGATTGTTTCTCTTCGTAAGTCGCGCTGAAATGGGAAGTTATATAATACATTTGAAAGCTTACATGTAGAAGTTTTTACATGTAAGTAAATGCTTACATGTAAAGTTTTTTATGAAAAGTTTGTGAAGATATTTTGTACATCTTCATCATCTTCGAGTCTATCTATGATCTTGTTGATATGTTCCATCTGCTCATCATTTAGCTCGATCGGCGTGTTGGCAACGCGCTCCAAAACAGCCTTTTTGATCTCAATGCCAAGCTTGTCAAAAGCGGTTTGCAGAGTTCCAAAACTTGTATAGTCTCCTGTTACTAGAACAAGACCCTCTTCCTCTTCTATCTCTTCAAGACCTGCATCGATGAGTTCAAGTTCTAACTCTTCAAGGTCCATACTCTCTGTTTTGTCAAACTCAAAAATCGCTTTACGTGAAAACATAAACTCTAACGATCCGTTTACTAAAACTTCTCCGCCATTTTTGTTGACAGTCGATTTTACATTGGCAACCGTACGCGTATTGTTATCTGTCGCACACTCTATGAAAAGTTGTACACCATAAGGCGCTTTAGCTTCAAAATTCACCTCAGCCATAGAAGCTGTATCTTTTGCACTTGCTCTTTTGATAGCCGCTTCGATGTTATCTTTTGGCATATTCTCAGCTTTAGCATTGAGAATCGCTGTACGAAGTCTAGGATTCATATCTGGATCCCCACCGCCCTCTTTTGCCGCCATAGTAATTATTTTGCCAAGTTTTGGAAATACTTTAGACATATTTCCCCAGCGTTTCATCTTAGCTGCTTTTCTATATTCAAAAGCTCTACCCATAGTTTATTCCTAGTAAAATATTTTGCGTGATTATAGCAAACTCTGTTTTAAGAGGTTGTTAAAGGAGAAAAAAGTAAAAGTACAAACGTTTATGTTTCACATTTTCATAAGAAGTATTTCCTTACATGTAATGCTTTTAACTAATATTTTGAAAGATAGTTTGAATAGCGGCTTTCAATGTCTCAGCAGATACAAACTTTCCTAAATCTTTCAAAACTTTAAATTTATCGTCATCTTTTAATAAATCAAGAAAATCATATCCGCTATATGTAATATTAATTATTTTAACATCTAGTGGTATATGACCATCACGCATTTACCGTTCAAATATCCCGCATCGATGAGCAATTCTGCATGAAAAAAAATATTGTTTTGTTCATAACCTTGAATCTCTAAAGTTGGCTCATCATTTTCAATATTTAACATTATTTTTTTGATAAGTTCCATATCTCTTTTCATTGATTTTCCTTATTTATATTCTTAGCATAACTTACAATACTCTGCTTCCATTTTTCATCTAGAACATCCGTCATTACATCTCGATTTGCAACAAAAGAATACCCATCTTCACGTATAAATAAAAAGCTCTCTTGATTAAACTTTAGATATTGCTCTTGCATATAAATTACAAAGTGTAAGCTACCAAAGGAAAATTGTTGTACCGAAATGCCATCGATTTTCTTACGAGGGAATGTGGCAATTAAAGGTGACATTTCACCGTTAAGATTCAACTCTCCGATAGCGATAGGAAAGCAATTTTCTAAAAAAGGAGTTTCATTCAATAAATAGACTCTAAGTATTTCTTGATATTTACCAAGCTGATAGATTGAGAGATTACCTTTTTTGTTATCATGAATTGATAATCGCCAAAGATGCAATAAAATAGCGTACTTAAATTTTTGATAGTCAAGCTTGAAAATTTTTACCTTAATCTTTGGATCGCTCAAAATTACGACTACCTCAGGGTTTTGCTGTATGACGGATTCTGTAATTTCTGCTAAATACTTTTCATAAAGAGAAAATTTGTTTTCGCATTCCTTACAAAGTAGATCCTCAGTTACACCATTTTGTACAAAACTTTTTATTTGTGTATCTATTGTAAGAGTTTGTGATCTATACTTTTCATCATTGACATATTGATACATACTTTTCTGAATAATATGAGATTTGCATAATTTTTTAGATTGAAGACATAATTTACAAATTTTTTCATTATGGACTTGATTAGGAGTGTCTTTAATCTGTTTGCTCATTTTAGTTCAGTCTGTCCATTTTCTTTTTGTAATAAATCTTTAGCAGAGAATACTATAAATGCTAAGAATGAAAAAGCTTTATACGCATTAATTTTACTCCCATAATCAAGATAATTTTCATCTCCATGAAGAATACCATGTCTATTTAGCTCATTTTTTTTCTCACTGTCAATGTTCGCTGTTAAAGGAAGTTCATAAGCTTTTTTACCCACATGCATTTCAAAAAGTTCTAAAACAGTCTTTGAAAAAAAATCATATTTTTCTTTATCATATTTTTCAGAGGCTTTGGCTGGAGCTTTTTTTTCACCTTTAGTTCCTGTTCTTGTAGTAAAAAAATATGATAGATTCTCATTTTCATTGCATATACCATCAGCTTGTATTATAAATAGAGGAATACAAGCGGTGTAGTTTTCTGCTTTATATAAGTTGAAAGCATTTTCTAAAATATCTTTCCGATTTATACAAAAATTTAAAATCTTTTCAACGATATCATCAAAATTTTCATCTATCCTTTGAATCATAAATTCATCATACGTTTTATGAGCATCTTCCTCAGGAATAAATGAAAAAGTTGCCCAATTTGGATACCAACCAATTTTTGCCATTTCAGTAATACGAATTTTTTCTTTTTCTTTCCATTCATTAAAGGATTCAGTAAATGACTTTACAGCATCATTTAATATTTCGCCAATTCCTTCAACGAATACATAAGCATTTTTTAATACTTTAAAGATTTCAAACATCAATTCCCCTCCACAATCATAATCTCATCTTCACTTAAGTCGTAGAGTTTATAGACCATTTTGTCTATCTCTTTGTCGGTTTTGGTTATTTCGTTTTGGAGCTTACATGTAAGGGTTTTGTCATTTTCAAAAAGGGCTTTCCATTCGTTTTTGAAGTTGCGCTCTTCTAGTTTGTCGGCAAATTTTATCTTCTTTGCTTTTGTGTATTCTTTTACAAATTCATCAAAATCTAGCTCTTCAAAGTTTTGCAATTTTTTTGTGAGTTTCTCTACATGTAACTCATTTAAAAAGTTTTGTTTTATCTCTTGCAAGTTTTTATTTAACTCAAGCATCAAATTAGATTTTTTTTCAATTTCCATAATATATTCTATATTTGTATTTTCTATTTTTGGTATTTTGAGCGATTTCCAATCTTCGGGATAAATATGAATATTACTTCTTCTATTACTATTTAGTTCATATCGAATGAGTGAAGAATTAAAAATACTCAATAAAAAAGAATACGAATATAAAGTTGATATTTCTTCAAATTTCAACCATTCTAATTCACTAGAATAAGCCTTACTCAAACTTTTATTATTTATATTTTTTAAATCTATCCAACGCTTAAAACCAATTGCACTTTCATTAAAATACCCATTATTTTCATCAAGCATAGTACGTGGAAAATAAGCTGGGCTACGCATTGTTACTAATTTAGGTGATCCCTCAAACATTTCTGGAAATCCTTTTCGGCTCCATTTTGATGGTGAGCGTTCAGTACCAAACTCAATCCATCTTTGTTTTAATAATAACCATTTCCCAATATTATAATGAACCCCTAAAATCAAACCAGTAAAATCTA
>CAISHH010000061.1 GCA_903885085.1 uncultured Campylobacterales bacterium | reverse complement strand
GTCTATAAGATTAGAAAAGAGAGTAACAAAGGTAAAACGCATATTTTTCCTTTGCTTAAGAAGCTTCGAGGATATCGATTGCGCCCTTGACTTCGATAATTTTTTTATCAACATCCACGGAAAGAACAAAACGGTCTTGATAAGGAATTAAAAATGTTTTTGAAAGTTTTTTATCTACAAATACCTGATCTGTAATAACTTCCAAATAATCCGTTGGCCCAATACGGTCAACTTCATCAACAATACCAAGCAATACACCATTTTCATATACTTTACAATTTTCAATATCAAAATAAAAATATTGTCCATTTTTTAGAGCAACATTTTCTCTTGTATCTTCATATGTAGTATAGATTTTTTCATTGGTAAGACGTTTTGCATCTTCAGGATTATTGACACCCACTATCTTTACAAGAGAGCGTTCAAAATCAACAGAAGCTAATTCGATAGTGCGTTTTTTACTGATAAAAAATTTTGCACCTTTTTTAAACTGTTCTGGGAAATCGCTTTTAATGTGAAGTTTCATATCACCGAATAAACCGACAGCTTTGCCAATTGTTGCGATGTGAAGAAGTTTACTATCTGATTGGTTCGACATTGATTCTGTAACTCTTACCATCTTTAGCTTTACAGCCAGAGATCACTGTCTTGATTGCACCAATCATCTTGCCCTCTTTACCTATCAACTTGCCAACGTCAACTTGATTTGCATAGAGGATTATTTCGACTAAATCGTCGCTTATTGTTGATTCTACCCTAATTTCCTCAGGATGAGTTGCTATTAAACGGGCAAATTCAGCGACGAAGTCTGTTATCATGATTACTTACCAGTAATCTTTTTAACGCGGCTACTCATAGTAGCACCAACGCTTAACCAGTAGTCAAGACGCTCTTCATCAACTTTTAGTACTTTTACTTCACCCATTGGGTTGTAGTAACCGATTAGTTCTATCCAACCACCATCTCTACGTTTGCGAGAATCTGTTACCGCGATACGGTAAAATGGTTTTTTGTTACGACCCATACGAGTTAGTCTGATTGTTGTCATGTTTTTTCCTTAGAATAATAAAGTATAGGGGAAATGTCGCAAAATAAAAAATGAAAGTTTTATATTGCCTCTTGCCGCCTTTTGGCGTTATATACAGCTCACAATCACAGAGGGATTATTTTGAGAGCCAAAACGATGGGCGAATTATAGTTAAAATTCTTTTAAATGTAAAGCTTATCTTCTTAAAGAATTTAAGCCTCCCGGTCCACCCATTTGGTTTACCATATTTTGTAGATCTTTCATCCCTTTAACGCCTGAGAATTTTTTTGCCATCTTCCCTGCATTTTTAAATTGCTTTAAGATACGGTTCACTTCTACTTGAGAAAGTCCGCACCCTTTAGCTATTCTTTCTTTACGGGAATTATTCAAAAGTTCTGGATCTTCGCGCTCTTTTAGCGTCATTGAAGAAACCATCGCTTTTATCTGTTTTAGCTCATATGAGTTCTCTAAATCAAAATCTTTTAAAGCGTTACTCATGCCAGACATTCCCGGAATCATTCCCATGATGGATTTCATACTTCCCATCTTTTTCATACTTTCCATCTGACCTAAGAAGTCATTGAAGTTAAACTCCCCTTTTCTAATCTTTTTCGTCATCTCTTTGGCTTGTTTTGCATCAATGATATTCGCTGTTTTTTCAGCCAAACCTTCGATATCTCCAAGACCCATCAAACGGTTTACGATACGTTCTGGGATAAAAACTTCAAGATCTTCCATCTTTTCACCGCTACCGATGAAACGAAGTGGAACTTGAACTTGAGACGAAAGACCAAGTGCAACGCCGCCTTTAGAATCTCCATCATACTTACTAAGAATTACACCATCAATACCAATCTGCTCTTTAAAAGATATCGCAGTTTTTACGGAATCTTGCCCTGTTAAAGAGTCAGCAACATAAAAGATCTCATCTGGATTAGCAACTTTTTTAACTTCATGAAGCTCTTTCATCAGTTCTTCATCAATTGCTAAACGTCCAGCTGTATCTATTAACACAACATCAAAAAGTTTTGTATCAGCATATTTGAGTGCGGCTTTTACTACATCGACTGGATTTTTTGTTGCCTCATCTTCAAAAAGTTCTACTTCAATATTTGCAGTAATCTGGCGAAGTTGCTCGACTGCTGCCAAACGCTGTAAATCGGCCGCAACAACTAACACTTTTTTCTTTTTTTGTTTCAAATAATACGCAAGTTTTCCCGTTGTCGTCGTTTTACCAGAACCCTGCAAACCCGTCATCAAGATAACAGTCGGAGGATTTGGTGCAAAAACAAAACCTTTTTTACCGCCAACTTCCAAAATGGCATATAAGGTTTCTCTAAGAGCATCAAGGAACTGATCTTTTCCGATCCCTTTTGCTTTTGTTCTGAGTTCTACATCAAAGATAAGCTCTTTAACGACTTTATAATTTACATCAGCTTTTAAAAGCGCCTTTTTAAGTTCTGCTGTTGCTTTTATCAGTGACTTTTCATCATCATGAAAACGTATTTTCTTTATAGCGGATGTAAACGATTCGGTTAATGTATCAAACATAAAAATTTCCTGTATAAAATGAATATTATTGTTTTAATTCTAGCTAAACCCTGCTTAAAAGAGTAACCTTATGATTCAAAGTGTTTGAATGCCGTAGGCTCAGGAGCGACAAAAGTCATCCCCAAAAGTACAACTTTTCTTGCATGAAGCATCACACGTTTATATCTTCTCCCACCGTATTGCTCATCACCGATAATCGGGAAGTCGATGCTTTTAAGGTGCACACGTATCTGGTGTGTACGTCCATTATGGATCACACATTTTACTTTCGTTTTTTTACCATTTACGATCTCAGGTGTCACCTCTGTACGAGCTGGTTTTCCCTTTTTCGAGATTTTCGAGTAGGCTTTGTTATTCTTTTTTTCTGTGATAATCGCTTTGTCAATATCCACACTATCAACAAGTATACCATCAATCCAAGCAGAATACTCTTTGTAAACAGTATCGTTTTTAAACTCTTTGATCGCTTTTTCACGGAACTCTTCATTTTTAACAAGCATCAGAACTCCGCTTGTCTCACGGTCAAGTCTATGAAGCAGTTTTGCGTCTTTAAACTGGCGTTCAATTTCATCTGAGTTTACAAATGCCGGTTTATCAACGACTATAAGATCATTATTTTGAAAGATAGGTTTTATCTTTTCAACTTTTTCGACTTTAAAGTTTGTCTTAGAGTCTATATCTCCACGCGCAATCATCACTTTTTTATTGCCCGCGTACACTAAACCTCTGTCTATTAGAGATTTTGCTTCATTATTTGAGATTCCCTCTTGCAGTGCTAAGACTTTATATGCTTTATCTTTTTCCATTAACTGTTCCTAATATAGTTTATTACTCTGTCCAAATTAATCTTCTCATCTACTTTAGATGAAGGAAGGATTTGTGCATTTTGGAGTGCTTTACACACTTCATTATTTTCAATGTACTGTACATGATGTACATACTTAAAGAGCTCTTTTTGATCGTGAAAATATTTACCTGTTATAATCTTACAACCAAAATGAGCAGGCTCAAGCGGATTGTGCCCACCGACATCTTTTTTAAACGCACCACCTAAAATAGCGATGTCACTGATCTTATATATATTATTTAACTCACCCATCATATCGACTAAAACTACGTCAGTAGATAGAGTTTTATCTTCCGAAAAACGGCTTACATCTAAGCCATTTTTTTCACAAAATTCACTTAGCAATTTATATACAGAATCAAACCGCTCTGGATGACGTGGTACAATTATCAACTTTGCTTTGTTGTTTGCAATATACTCTTCATAGCCTTCAAGAATCAGCTTCTCTTCACCTTCATGCGTACTTGCAGCAACGATGGTTAAGCCATCTGGTTTACAATATGTTTGACTCTCTTGTATCTCTTGCGCTAACTTGATATTGCCTATGATCTCAATATTTTTTGCACCAAGCGTTTCAAAACGGTAAGCATCCATCTCGCTTTGACAAAAAACAACATCTACATAAGAGAGCAGTCTTTTGTAAAACCATCCCATTTTCATATATTTTTTGACACTTTTATCCGAGATACGGGCATTTAAAAGAATCACTTTTGCACCGCGCGCAGACATAACAGCCAAAAGCATATACCAAAATTCCGCTTCCAAAACAACAAGAAGCTTCTGAGGTTTTGCCCAAAAAGGCAAAAATATCTCAAAAGGGAGATATCTCAGATCAACTCCATATTTTTTTGCTTCATGATACCCCGTATGCGTGACCGTCGTGATTTTAATCTCATCTTTATCTAAACCTTCAAGAATAGGTTTTAATGCCCTCGCTTCACCAAGTGAGCAGACGTGAAACCAGATACCGTTGCTACTTTTAAATCGTGGATTGTGAAAAAGAAAAAAACGAGATGGGATAGATTCTTTATATTTTTTCTTGAAAGATAAAGAGATTAAAAGTGGCAGTGCCATAATATAAAGCACCACACTTAAAATATAGTAGAGAAAAGAAAATGGCTTCAAGCCTACGCTTCTTCACCTTGTGCCATATATAATATACGACCACAATGTGGACAAGTGACGATCTCTTCGCCTTTGATAACATCTGCAAAAACTTTATCATTTACATGCATGAAACAACCCATACATGCTTGATCTTTAAGTTCAACAGCTGTTGTATTTTTAGCCCAACGACGAATTTTTTGATAAAAAGCCAAACCTTTTTGGTTCATCTCACCAACGAGTTTCTCTTTTTTAGCAAATACATCACGACGTGCTATCTCAATACTTCCTAATTTGACATCTACATCTGCTTTGATTGTTGTAAGATTTGTATCAATTTCAGCTTTTTTAGTGCTCATCTCTTCTAATTTTACTTTTTTTGCAGAAACAAGTTTATCTAAACGTGCGATCTCTTCATTTGCAAAAGTTACTTGTTCTTTTGCAATCTCTTCTTCTAACTGAAGTGATTTCATCTCACGTTCTGTTTTGATCTCTGAAGATTTTTTCTTGTTATCTTCAAGTTTTGCAGAAAGTTCTGCCAAATGAAGTTCATTTTTATGTTTTTTCAACTCTTCATTTTTGATCTCATCTTCTATTGATGAGATCTCTCCATCAAGGTTATCTCTTGTTGCAAGAGTCGCCTCATATTTGTAATTTGCTTCATCAATTTGAGGTTCAAAAGCATCTATCTCTTTATCAACTTCTGAAAGATCAATTAGTTGTTTTAAGTGTTTGTTCATCTATTTCCTTTTTGGATTCGGTGCGACAATTTCCCTATATATATGTAAAAGGGTTTTTTGATTGTGAAATTATAACCGCTAATCCTAAATTTTCCAAATATGTTTTTAAAATTTCTCCAAAAAACTGTTCACTTTCATAATGGCCGATGTCAATCATGGAAAGATTTATCGTTTTTGCTTCCATAGCATCATGATATTTTATATCGCCGGTCAAAAAACAATCTGCCTCAATTGAGCGCATTAAAGATGCACCTGAGCCAGTTGTAAGCGCTACAGTTTTAATATTTTCGTGAACCTTGACACACCTTACATGTAAGAGATCAAATGCTTTTGCTATTTTTTTCGCGAAATCATCAAAAGTTTCATCCACTTCCATATAAGCTACAAAACCCTCTTTTTTTACTATTTTTAATCCCAATATCTTTGTTGCAACATACTCATTGAGATGTGTTTGATCAAAATTTGTATGCATCGCGATATTTGAGATATTTTTTTGAACCATTTTTCTTATAAGATGCGCAGGATATTGATTGAACTGTAATTGCTTGAGTCCACCGAAAATAATAGGATGATGTGTAATTAAAAGTGAGTTTTCTTCTATTGTGTCTAAGAGTTTTTCATCCACATCGATGCTCAAATAAACTCTTTCAACCTCTTCACTCAAATCGCCAAGTAAAAGCCCAGAATTATCCCATTTTTCTTGCAACGCAAAAGGCGATATCTCATCTAAATAATTATAGATATCTATAATTTTCATCTTTCATTCCTAGCTCGTACACAACGTACATATACAGATTTTGTTTTGTAACCAGCATCCTCTTTTTTAAACTCAAACATATTTGTACTTTCCATCAAATCCACAAGCTTTTTAAAGCCATAATTACGAGAATCAAACTCTGGAATTTTATTGGCAATTTTTTGTCCCACTGAACCCAAATATGACCATCCGGCATAATCAGATGTATCATCAACTGCATTGCGTAAAATCGCCAGTAAGCGTATCTCTTTTGAGATATCTTTTGAAATCTCCTTTGGACTTTCCTTTGTCTCTTTTTGTTTCACGGTTTTACTATCGATCTCACTAATCGTATCATCTCTAAGGTTTTCAGTATAAATAAATTTATCACAGGCACTGACAAAAGATTTTGGCGTTTTTTTCTCTCCAAAACCATACACAATAAGTCCGCTTTCTCGAAGTCTTGAAGCTAAACGTGTAAAGTCGCTGTCACTTGAAACGATACAAAAACCGTCAAATTTATCTGAATACAAGAGATCCATCGCATCAATAATCATCGCAGTATCTGTCGCATTTTTTCCCGTTGTATAAGCAAACTGTTGCATCGGATGGATACCGTGTTCTAGCAAAAGATTTTTCCAGCCCTTAAGCTTCGTATCTGTCCAGTCTCCGTAAATTCTTTTTACACTTGCCACACCGTAGTTTGCAATCTCATCTAAAAGACCCTCTATTATTTTTGGCTGAGAGTTATCTGCATCTATTAAAACTGCTAATTTTTTTTGTTCACTACTCAAATTTTATCCTTTATCTTGTCCATCTCTGTTTTTGCTTCGCTCAATTCTGGATTGATCTCAAGCGCTTTTTCATACATCACAAACGCCTCTGCAAAGCGTTGCATATCAACGAGTAAATTTGCATAGTTATAGTATGTCACATCATAAGCGGCATCTATTTGTAAAGCTTCTTTAAAGTGTTCTTCCGCCTTGCTAAACTCTCCACTTTTGCGGTACAAAGAAGCAAGAGCATTATGAAAAATATCATTATTTCCCTCCCTATATAAGGCTTCTTGATAATAAGAGATCGCTTCGTTATTTCTTTCTTCTTTTGCAGAAATATAGCCTAATTTACCAAGTATTTCCGCATTGTTTGGATCTTTAACATTTGCTTCATCTAAAAGTGCAAATGCTTTTTTAAGATCACCTTTTTCAAAAGCTTCGTCTGCTTTTAGGGCAAGCGTCTGCGGATCAAATGGGGAAAAACCATTTTGAGATTTATCATCATTCTCTGGCTTTTCATCTTCGAGAGTTTGAATATGCTGATAAACTTTAAATGAAAAAAATGCGGACATTGCTATCATTAGTATTTGAAACAAACTCATAAAATTCCTTTTTTACAATTCTATCATAAAGGAGATCTCTAAATGAGAATCATAACCATTTTGTAACAATCTCTAGGATATAATAATTAAAATTCAATTTATGATGGTTTATTATGATAATAAATTTAAAAGATCCCAATCTTTATAACAATCGTGAGCTTTCTTGGCTCCAGTTTAACACAAGAGTTTTAAAACAAGCGCAAGATACATCTCTTGCATTACTAGAGAGATTAAAGTTCCTTGCAATCTATGGCACCAACCTTGATGAGTTTTATATGATTCGTGTGGCAGGACTTAAAAAACTTTTTAGTGCAGGCGTTATTGTCTCAGGTGCAGACCGCTTAACTCCACTACAACAACTTATGGACATCAGACAGTATCTCCACCAAGAGCAACAAGTCGTAGAGTTTTGTATGACAGATATCTTCAAATCTTTAGAGCAAGAGGGCATCTTTGTTAAAAAATATAAAGAGCTCAACATCGCTGAGAAAAAGATAGTCACTAAAAAGTTTTTTGAAGGGATTTATCCTATCATTATCCCTATTGCGGTGGATGCAACTCACCCTTTTCCTCACTTAAATAACCTTAGTTTTGGGATCATCGTCAAGCTTTTAGACAAAGATGACACAACAGTTGAGCGATTTGGAATCGTTCGTGTTCCTCGAGTTTTATCGAGATTTGTGCAGATCGCCGAGGGAACTTATGTGCCTGTTGAAGATGTCGTAGCTGAACATATTGAAGATATTTTTCCAGGTTATCAGCTTTTAAAAAGTGTGCCGTTTCGTATCACAAGAAATGCGGATATCGCTATCGAAGAAGAGGAAGCAGATGATTTTTTAGAAATTCTTGAAGAGGGACTCAAACTCCGTAAAAAAGGGGAGATCGTAAAACTTGAAGTTGGCTCAAATGCAGACAATGAGATCATTGATTTTTTCAATAGTCATATCAATGTCTTTAAACACGATATCTATACATTTCATACGATTTTAAATCTTTCATCTTTATGGCAAATAGTTGGAAATAAGGATTTTGCACACCTTTTAAATGAACCGTTCAATCCAAAACTCTTACCGCCACTGAGTTCAAATGAAAATATTTTCTCTATTTTAGATACGCAAGATGTAACGCTTTACCATCCATATGAGAGTTTTGAGCCTATCGTGCGTATGATCCAAACAGCGGCAAAAGATCCTGATGTTGTTACAATCAAAATGACACTTTACCGTGCTGGTCCGCAGTCACCAATAGTTCAAGCACTTATGAGTGCCGCAGAAGCTGGAAAACAAGTTACTGTTATGGTCGAGCTCAAAGCAAGATTTGATGAAGAGAACAACCTTATCTGGGCAAAAGCTCTTGAAAAAGCTGGTGCGCATGTTATATATGGCATCTTTGGATTTAAAGTTCATGCAAAAGCAACACTAATCACAAGACGAACGAATGGCAAGCTCAAACAGTATGCGCATTTAGGTACGGGGAATTACAACCAAAGTACGGCAAAAATCTATACAGATATCAGCTATCTCACAAGTAAAGACGAGATTACAAATGACCTCACAAGATTTTTTCACTTTCTCACCGGTTTTAGTAAAAAAGGGAAGCTAGAAAAACTTTACATGGCTCCAGCGCAGATAAAACCAAAACTTTTATCGCTCATCGCCAATGAAACACGAAAAGGCAAAGAGGGAGAGATCATCGCAAAGATGAACTCTTTAGTAGATGATGATGTGATCCGCGCTCTTTATAAAGCAAGTCAGGCAGGCGTTAAAATCGAACTTATAGTTCGTGGCGTGTGCTGTTTAAAACCTGGTATTGAAGGTGTGAGCGATAATATAAGAGTCACATCTATTATCGGGAAATACTTAGAGCATGCGAGAATATTTTACTTTAAAAGCACTGCTCCTCATATTTTCATCTCAAGTGCAGACTGGATGCCTCGTAATCTTATGAGACGAATCGAGCTTTTAACGGGGATTGATGATAAAGAAAGTGCCGATAGATTGCTACGAATCTTGCAACTCCAATGCACGGATAATACTCTTTCCCATGAGCTTCAAAGTGATGGAAGTTATCATAAAGTGAAAATAGACGCAGATCAACAAGCTATCAATAACCATAAAATTATCGAAGAATATATGATAAAAATGCACAAAGCATTGAAAAAAGAGTCCCCAAACTATGTGCAACAACTCGCAGAAAGACTTTTGAAGGATTCATAATGGTGTATAAATTTAAAAATATTTTCCCAACACTAGGCGAAAAAACTTGGATAGCACCTTCTGCTGATGTGATCGGCAATGTGAGTATCGGCGAAGATTGTTCCATCTGGTTTGGATGTGTCGTTCGCGGCGATGTTCACTATATAAGCATTGGTGATCGTACAAATATCCAAGATCTCAGTATGTTACATGTAACGCATTATAAAAAAGAGGATAAGAGTGATGGCAATCCGACAATCATCGGGAGTGATGTCACTATCGGTCACCGTGTGATGCTTCATGGATGCACTATTGAGGATGCTTGTCTTATCGGTATGAGTGCTACTATCTTAGATGGCGCAGTTATCGGCAAAGAATCGATTGTGGGAGCTGGCAGTCTAGTCACAAAAAACAAAGTTTTTCCTCCGCGTTCTCTCATCATGGGAACTCCCGCAAAGCTTATCAAAGAACTAAGTGATGATGAAGTCAAAGAACTTTATGCATCTGCATCAAGATATGTAAACTTTAAAGAGGATTATAGAGCCTAAATGCCACAACTTGACCCACTTATCTTAGTTGATATCCTTGGAATTATCGCTTTTACTATAAGTGGATTTCTAGTTGGAGCTAGAAATCATCTTGATATCTTAGGTCTTATCATCGCCGCATCACTCACAGCCCTTGGCGGTGGAATCGTGCGAGATACGATTCTCAGCGTCACTCCATTTGCTTTTAAAACACTCTATCCTGCAACGGCACTTTTTACCGTAATATTTTTTGCTCTTCTGCTTAAAATCCATAAATATGACAGTATAGAAAAAAGATGGCTTTTTGTTGTTAGTGATACCATCGGACTTGTAGCTTTTAGTATCACAGGAGCACTTTTAGCCATAAACGCAGAATATAATTTTTTTGGGGTGATAATCCTCAGCTTTATCACCGCAATGGGTGGAGGAGTCATAAGAGACATCCTCATCAATCAAGTCCCCGCAATCCTCATCAGCGACTTTTACGGCTCTATCTCGGTAATTGTTTCCATACTTTTACTACTCTTACATGTAAGCAGTTTTTTAAACCAAACGACCATTATTCTAGTGGCAATATTTTCTATCGCACTCAGACTTTTAGCTTATAGACAAAAGTGGCACCTGCCAAAAATGATTTAAATTATTTTAATGAAATTTAATGCTTACATGTAAGATGTTTTTTCCATTCAAGCTTAATGGCTTGACCATATTATACAAAATAGGTAGGTTTAAAAATCTTTATCCAACTGACATCTTTACTATATTTTTCCATAAAAATGGTGGAATCTCAGTACATCTTTCTACATATTAGTATCAGAGGAGAATTTCGAACACTCCCTAATAAGTTCTATTTTTCATTTCTATGGGAAGTTCTGTTTCAAATTTTCCACCAATATAACACTGAAAAGCATAATTTGAATCGTCCATATTCATTTTCCATTCTCCTTGCAACTTCTTACAAGCATTAAAATCCATAGATAAAATAGGCTTAACCAGTGGGCGAATATTTTTATTAAAAGCCTCTTTGAAACCTTTTAACTTGAAAATAATGGTAACAGAGGAAGATTGATATGTATCAATCTTCCAAACCAATTCCTTATTTGATTTCATTATTTCAACCCATTCTGTATATGTTAAATCATTGAAAAAGAATGCTGTTTTGTCTGTAGAAAAAGAATAGTCTGTAATTCTTGGCAGGATACCATTCTCTGTACGACACTTATAATTATCAGTTGTATATTCGATACCACCCATATATCTGTGTGTATCTAAAAAAATATCCATTTTATCATCAACAACACGAATAACCATTTCTGGATATACGGGCATTCCAATTAAATTACGAATAGGCTTAGAAGCTCTTTGGCTGAGTATTGTAATTTTTTTATTTTCAAATTTATCATAGCTATAAGAAACATCCCAGCCATAAACTGATTGAAAAAGAAAGAGCACACAGAATAAATATTTCATAATACTTCCAATTCCACAAGGAACTACAAATTCCCCATAAAATATTTTTATTTAACATTTTATCAACAGAAGCTTTTTCTAAGCTAAAAAAATTAAGCTGTATCAGATAAACTTTAAATTAACTTTTAAGAAGTATCTTGTTCTGACCTACATGTTCACCATTAGTATAGTAATAACCGACTTTATATTTATATCTCATCATCTCTGAGACAATAATTTTAGAGAAATATTGGTTTGTAGTAATGTTGATATTAGTGTCTATAACTACAACAAACGTAAAGGGTTGATTAAAAAATTTTGAGAAAACTCAGACAATAATGTTAAAACTTTTTAAGTTTCTTTAATTACAAAATTCTGTATTG
>CAISHH010000060.1 GCA_903885085.1 uncultured Campylobacterales bacterium | reverse complement strand
TTGGAAAAGAAGCCGCAGTCAATGCTCTTCAAGATTTAATAAAACAAATACAGCATTCATAGTGTTTCGCATGCGAAACACTATGAATGCTGTATTTGTTTTATTAAATCTTGAAGAGCATTGACTGCGGCTTCTTTTCCAATTTTCTTAATATCCAAAGTTATTTTAGCTTTTTGTTTTTTTGAATCATATAATACAAAGGGTTTGTCTTTTTTTGGTAAAATCATTTTAGTACGTAAATCTGATCGATCTATTTCTCCACTTACGAATGACAAATAAAATTTCATTTGTTCATCGGGGTCTTTGATTTTTTGTAATTCATACAATGCTTCAACATCATTTGTTGCTTTATTTTCTCGTAAATGAACTAATACTGCTGGACTTAGAGAAAGCACCTTTAAAATTTTTGATATATAGCTTTTCGATTTACCAATTGATTCTGAAACTTGATCAAAATTTTCATAATATCCTGCATCTAAGGTTGTTTGCAATGCAATAGCAAATTCAAGAGGGTCAATATTGGCTCTATGTTGGTTTTCTGCAATGGCAATTTCAAACAACTCTTTTGGATTAATATCACCCGTTACAACTATGGCTTTTATTTTTTCAAGTCCCGCTAATTTATGCGCTTCCCATCTTCGTTGTCCAGCTCTAAGAGTATAGCCTTCGTCGTCTTTTATAACAGAGATTGGGTGAATTAAACCATGTTTTTTTATTGATTCAGAAAGTTCTAATAGTTCAGAAGGATCTATTGTCAAACGTGGTTGCAATGGGTTATTTTTTATCTTATTCACTTCAATTTCAAGGAATTTCGCATGCGAAACATCATCAGAAAGTGTATTGTCAATGATAACACTTGGTAACATATTAGATGAAGAGTGCAAATGAGCATTTTCGCCTGCTTTTAGTAACATAGCTGCATCAACTTTACGTTTTGCCATTATTCTATTTCCTTTCCAATTCTTTTAATTTCTGCAACAAGTGCAAGAATTTCACGTGATGCTTTAGTGTCGATTCCCTCAGTTACTCCCCGTCCCTCTTCCATACTTCTATAAAAATCTGCTCGATGGGCTACTATACTTTCAAGTAGATCAAAATGACCAAGACTATCAATCATATCTTTTATAACTGAAAAATCGCGTGAAACTGGTGATACATCGTTTAATAAAACATATGTTTTTATTTTAGTGCCAACACTTTGAGAAATATCTTCAAGTACAGCATGAAATTTATATAACCCTGCCATCTCTGTTACACGGTCAACTGCTGGCGTGATCACAATGTCACTTACATAAATTGCTGTCCTGTTTAAATCTGAATCAAAGCCACCAACATCTATAATAATGTCTTTATCATTAGTCCAAGAATCATATAAACCTATAAAAGCTTCCGTATTTTCTGGGTGAATTATATTAATTGGTACACGTCCATGCATTTCCCTAAGTTTATTGACATATACAAGAGTTTTTTGAAAATCTAGATCAATAATTGGCACTCCCATCGCTATAGACAGATGCCAAGCAAGTAAGCTTTTACCGACTCCGCCTTTCGAGTGTGCGATAGTTATAATCATTTATTTCCTTTTGTATTGCAAAGGGTTTCGCATGCGAAACCGCTAAATAATCTGTTAATATTTATACTCTAACTATAGCAAAAAAATATCTTCTCTTTGGTATTGTATCAAAAACATTAAAAACTTGACTACCCTAACATATAAAATAGTAATTTTGTTTACTTTTTTAAATTTGTTTTATGTGTAAAAATAAAAAATATAAAAGTAATTAAGATAAATTTGCTACGATAAAGTACATTTTATATGATAACGTGATAGAATTTTATCCATGAGCAATACAGATTTTTCCGAAAAAAAACAATTAGCCTTATTTGACACTGTTGCAAAGATTGAACAATCAACTGCATCTGTTACTGAACTCCGCGTGCCAATTTTTGCCCCCGTTCAAAAACTTTCTGGGAACTCTACAACAGCCCAAGCATTTAAAAAAAATGGTGGTATTCGTGTTATTGAAACATCTTGGGGAAAAGTAGAAATTCGAGGTCGTAAACTACTGACTCAGGTACATAGAGATCTTCTTGATTGTGTTTATACACACGCTTCTAGTATCCAATATAAACCTGATGGTGATGTTGCAATGCTGTTTTCTCAAAGTAAAATATTAAGAGAATATTCCGCTGATAAATCTGATTCGTATGAAACAAATACAAAATGGCTTCGAGAAAAAATTGAAGAAATTCGTGATGTAACTGTAAAATTTGAGGATGGATCAAAACGATCTGCAGACTTTAATTTGATAAAATATCTTGATTATGATAATGAAGCTTCATCATACTGCATAACTTTAGATAAACGTTATCTTCGTTTTTATGAGCAAGAACTTTCAATTGGTTACAAGCGAGAACTTCCTAAGCTTTTAAAAGTTGATTCTGCCTTAATTCGTGCAATTATAAGATGGTTTTTTACACATAAACGAGAATCTAAATATAAATTGATTACAGTACTTGAGGCTTTAGGTTTTCCAATTGAATCCCCTAAAAGTTTACAAGTAGCAAAACGTGATATTAAAGATAGAATCCCAGAACTTTTAACTTTTGGAATTGATTATGATCCAGAAGAGGGTGATGGCTTTTTTTATTATCGAGGAAATGAGAATGTATCTTTTATCCCATCATTATTTAAAAATTCTTCTACTAATAAACTCCCCATTGAAATAAAAATAAGTTCTATTGAATATTTTATTGGTAAAAAATTTATTACGACTGATAATAAAATATATACAATTTTAAAAATAGATTTTGATGTTGATTTAACTAAAGCTATTGTGTTGACGGAAGAGGGTGGTGATTTAATTATTAATATTTCATCTTCTAACGAGATTGATGCAAAAAAAGAAGTGTATAAATATTTAGATGGGTTGTTTTCAGAAAGTGGTTTTATTTCTTAACACGTAGATAGACATAATTCAAAGGAAGATACTTTTATTTTATTTATAGACTTTCTTTATAGAAAGTCTTAATATCTTAGGAGCACTCCAATATAACTGCTAAAACCCTCCAACATAACCTCTTTATTGATAGAAACTTCTCCAATATAACTTCCAGTAAACTCCAAAATAACTACCAAAACTCTCCAATATAACTACTTTAAATTATGCTAAATACTCTAATTTTATAAATTTCCCCTCCAATATAACTTCCATAGAGGTAAAGAACGAGTTGAAAGTAGGGGATGCGCTCCAATATAACTTCCACATTCAAATAATGTAACCCCTCCAATATAACTTCCAGTTACAAACTTTTAACCTTTGTGGCTGTAATTTTTATTGAAACACAGGGAATTTCCCTCCAATATAACTACCTGGTAGATAAAGAAAGAGTCATTATTAGGGTTTATGCTCCAATATAACTTCCACATTCAAATAATATAACCCCTCCAATATAACTTCCACACCCTCCAAGATTGCTACCATTAGACTCCAAGATTGCTTCCACAAAGCAATGTAAACGTAAAAACTGTGTAAAATTTTTTAATTTTTAGACGAATAGGTGTTTTATGCAGGGAATAGAATTTGAACGAGTATTACTTTCTTCAATTATTTTTGAGCCAAGTATATTTGGTGCAGTGATCAAAGAAGGATTGAATTACACAGACTTTTCTATAGACTTTCATCAAAAAGTATTTAAAGCAATTGAAGAGCTTAATATCGATTCTTATATTGAAGAGGGCTTAATTGCTACAAAACTTGGAAATAGTTTTGATGAGCGTTTAATGTTAGCTATTTTAACTGCAAATCCTGTCCATAATATAATTCCATATGTAAAAAATATTATTTCTAAAGCTTCTCTCTCTAAGTTACGCACGGATGCAGTAGCCTTGGTTGCGATGATTGATGAGGGAGCAAGTTATAGTGAGGCTATCTCATATTCACAAAAATATAATAATATTGAAACTCGTGGAACGTCTCTTAAAATTCATAAGTTAAGTGAAATTCATGGATGTGATGCTGAATTTATTGGGAAATCCTTTTTACCTTTTCCTAAAGCAACGGTTTCAATGGTTGCTGCTGCTGGGGGAGTGGGTAAAACATTTTTGTTAATTCAAGCAGCTATGCGTATTATTGACGAAGATAATTTGAAAATTTTTATGTGGCTAACTGAGGATAAAATTGAGATATCAAAAAAACGTGCGGAAGTGATTGCCAACGATGTTATGGATTCAAATCTTAACAAATATGATGATATGTTTTACATGGCAGGATCTGATAGTGAAACAACCCATTTTCTGGAAAGTACAAAAGAGGGCATTCGGGTTTCGAGCGAATTTTATCGGTTTCAAAAGATGGTAGAAGATTTTGATGTGATTATCATTGATCCTTTGATTGCAGTTTTTGGTGGAGATGAAAATTCAAATCCACATGCGAAGCAATTTATCAGCTTGTTTACGACTTGGGCGGCAAATACAGGTAAAACTATTATATTTATTCATCACGCAACAAAGGGTACTTCTACTCAACGCGGAGCTTCTGCTTTTGCTGATGCAGTTCGTTTAATATATCAAATTGAGAAGATACATAAAAAAGATAGTGAGGATTCATCTATCAATCAATTAGATAATGGGATGAGAAATATTATTGTGGCAAAAGATAATTATGGAAGTACAAAATATTTAGGCTCTACGGAAGTAAAAAAAAGAATTTTTCCAGCTGAAAAACGAATTCCAATTGTGAATGCACGTATTTTGCAAAGATAATTGCTCTTCTCCAAAATAACTTCCTCTTTGTAGTGCCTTGGCAGAGGAGGGCAGTTGTATCTGGTGTCTTTTTAAAACTGATAATAAGTGTCTTTGCCAAAAGAATCTGAACTTTATTTGAGAAACGCCGACTGGCGTTTGTTCATCACCAGCATATAGATAAATTGGAGAAGTATTTGAAAAGGAGAAAAGACAATGTTACGCTTTATAAAATTACTTTGGATTAGAGTGTTTGAGATTTTTGATCTGTCGAAAGACACTTAAAATATGAAAGTTGAGTTACTAATAAAAGAAAAGAGCCAAAAAATTGAATTTAATCCAAATAGATGACATCAATCATGATGATTTAAGCATATATAAAAAAATCAGGGAGAATGCGTTTAGCGACGATGACAGCTTTATAGCTGACTCTCCAAAAGTCGTTAATCTGCTTCTTGAGACCGATATAGAGATCAAAAG
>CAISHH010000059.1 GCA_903885085.1 uncultured Campylobacterales bacterium | reverse complement strand
CAATAATCTTCTTAAAAGGCTCACTTACAAACTCGATATCATACTGAATTTCTCTGATAATCGCGTGATGCAGTGGGGTCAACTCTATTTCCACATGTTGCACTTTTTTTACTTTCTCTTTTTTCTCGTCATTTCCAGTTGTATCTAGTTTCACTGAGATTTTAAAGAGTTTGAGTGTCGGCAACACGATATAACTTTGAGCCTTTGACAAAGAAGCTAAAATTTCAATACTTTTTTCTAGTCCTAAAATTGAATTTGGAGCAACAGCTATCGTAAACCAGACATTAAAATCATGATTTCGTTCATAGTTATGTGAAATTCCCGGATGTGAATTTAGAAGAGCTACCGCTTCATCCATATCTTCTTTAGCTATTTTAAAAGCAACCAAAGAGGATATATAGCCTAATCTTTTTGTATCAAAGATCGCCGATGTCTGACGAATAATCCTATTTTCTTTTTCTTTATTTAAAATAGCGAGAACCTCTTCTTCATCCATGTCCAAATCTTCTGCAAGAACCATGAATGGTTTTACTACTAAAGGAAACGACTTTTGTATTCTTGATAATATCTCTTGTTTCATCATACTTTTACATCTTTTTTTGGATTTGTAAGTAATTGTAATATCTTTTAAAATTATATATGTTGATTTGAGTCAAGCCAAAAATCTCACTCTTTTAGATATGCTATCCATATCAGTTAATAATGGAGTTGTATTATTGAAGAAGGATTTTGGTATGAGTTACTTTCCAGCTTTTATTAAGCTAGATCAACAAAAAATCTTAATTGTGGGCGGTGGAAAAATCGCTTATGAAAAGCTAGAACATCTCTTGGATTTTACTCAGAATATTGAGATTATCGCAAAATCTTATTCAAAAGAGATGCTTGCTTTGATTGATGAAAATCAGCTTACATGTAAAGAGCGTATGTATCAAAAAGGTGACATTAGCGGCTTTGCAATTGTGATCGTAGCTGTGGATGATATCCCTTTGCAAGCGGATATATTTTTAGAATCAAAACAGTACAACTGTTTGTGCAATTCAGTTGACTCAACAGCATATTGTGATTTCATTTTTCCGGCTTATATTAAAAAAGATGACCTCACTATTGCCATCTCAACATCAGGAGCTTCGCCGGCTTTGGCAAAACATCTGAGAAATTATCTAAGGGCTTTGATCCCTTCCACTATTTCTGATTTTTTAAAAGAGGTGAAAGAGTTGCGTACAACACTGCCAAAAGGAAAAGAACGGATGCTGATGTTAGATAAAAAGGCGCAAGATTATATTAATACATGGAGAAAATCATGAGTAATGCGAAAAGAGGATTGTTTTTTGGGGTTTTATTTGCTTTTTTAGTTATGGGAATTTTAGCGATGAAACACGCAATGCCCCAACCAAAAGAGGAACGTATCTATAAAGAGCTGAAGGTCTATATGCCGTATACTCTTGAAAAAACAATTGGTGGATTAGCCATCATCGATAAACGTACAGGCACCAAAGAGAATCCAGAGTCTGCTGAAGTGATGCTTCGCCTTGATGAGCTTGAAAAAAAGTGGGGAAAAGAACATTTCAAAGTTGTTGATAATGATGTCATTATCAACAATGATGCAAATCAGAGCGTTGCAAAAATATTTATAGAAACTCCTAAAGAGCGTCAATTTTTACAACATTTTTTTGGAATCTGAATTAGATCTACTTTGTAAGATCTAATTCTTTAGCAGCTTCTTGTTCAACAAGCTGCTTGAGCTCAGCCATTTTAAACCTGATTTCATCCATAACGTAAGCTGGGACATCTTGATCTTTGTACCAATTTACCGAATCCACATGCCCTCCATATTTAGTACCAAGCTCTTCTACATGTAAGCTATATTCATCCATATTTTTACAAAGAACGACACTCTCATCAACCATATCTTTGAGTTCTATGAACCAGTTTTGCTCTTCATCCATTTTTATTGTTGAAGTAAATATGACACTCATGTAATCTTACCTTTGTGTTTTATCAAAAGTTTTTGCGAATGATTCCAAATCTTTTTTCTTTAAATCACCATTGTAAGCTATTTGAGAAGGATCAACAATATCATTGTCAAGTATTCTTGGAACAACTTCACCATTTTCAATCACTTGCATATGATCATTAAGTTCATCTTCGCTGTATGACATGTGCATATCAGCTGCAACAACATGCGGAAGTTCTTCTATGACATGAAGCTTCTTCAACTCCTCTGCAACGCCTTCTCCCTCGATGGTCACAATAATTCTACCTTTTTCATCATGCATATGATAATCACATACTCCACAATTTTTAAGACTCTCAACCACTTCATCTAAATATTTTGGTACTGTTTGCACGACTATACTTGATACATTCATAACTAAACTTCCTTTTCATAAATAATTTTTCTTATCATTTCACTATTCTCTTTACGCATTTTATCGTAGAGTTTTTGATATCTTAATTTATCTTCGTAGCCAATTGGAGTTCTTAAAGATTTGTATTCGACTAGTTCACCATTTTTATATACACCCGAAACTATCGCATGCACCCAATAAAATCCTTTATCTTTGCGAAGGTTTTTTACGACACCACTCCATTGTTTTTCACGCTTTAGAGTTTCCCACAAGTCAGCAAAAACAGAATTTGGCATATCAGGATGTCTTACAATATTATGCGATTTTCCAACAAGTTCATGCTCAAAATAACCGCTAATCTCACAAAAAGTCTCATTCGCATAGGTAATAATTCCCTTTAAATCTGTCCTTGAAATAATTAATTCATTTTGTGGGACTTCAGACTCTATTAAAAACTCACTCTCATAAAATTCCATAATAACCTCCCTTATTTAATTTGATAAAAATTGATCGTCTTATCATCACTTGAGACAAAAAACTCTTTTTCATTGAGAAATAGTATATTTGTTGGAGTCATTTTATTTTTGCCAAACTTTCCTATCACAGCTTTTGTCATTCTGTTAAAAACCGTAATATTGTTATTTTCATCACTTGAATATCCAACCTCGGCTCCGCTTGGAGATAAGCCTACACTATAGATAAGAAAGTTTGAGAGTTTATAAAATGCCGCGTTTGTATTAAGATCATATACCACAGCCCTTCTGTCCTCTCCTGCAGTAGCTATAAAATTATTTTTATAATCTACTTGAAAAACATTATCCAAATTTTGTCCACTGAGTTTTTTAATTAAAGAACCATTTTTTGTTGCAATGATTTTGATTTCACCGCTTTCATCAGCAACGGCAACTCTCTGTTTTGACTCATTAAGTGCAAAGCTTGAAAATTTGGAACTTCCAACTTGTATACGCCAGTTTTCTGCTCTTTTTTTGATATTGTAAGAAACCAGTTCATCCCCTAAAAGTGCAAGCAGTATTGTATTTTCATCCAAAAACTTAGCTTTTGCGATAGAGAGACACAAAGAAGATGGAATAATCAATTCATTTTTACCATCTTTATTGATATAAACTTTTCTATACCCCTGCTCTGCTTGAGATAAAATCAACAAATTATTTCCACTGATATCAATAGAATAAATTTTCGCATCGATTGTATCACCCATAAAATCTTTTATCTTCTCTACATGGAGAGTTTTTATGATCTTATGATTTTTCATATTAAATATATCCACAGTTCCCTGTGAAGTAGCGGCGTAAAGTTTACTATCATTCACAAAAATATCCGTGACATTTCCAGAAGCTTTGTAACTTGAGCTAGGCATAATGATTGATTCACCAAACAATGAACTCATCATGAAAAATAAGAAAAAAAAAGTTTTCATACAATTGCCTTTATATCGATTGAAACGGCTGGGCATACGCTGATGCAAAGCCCACAGGATGTGCACTTAGATGGATCTATAACTGGCATAAACATCGCCGTAAAGCTGATCGCATTATCAAAACACGGGTCCTTACATGTAAAGCACATTATCCCTCTCCAGCTATAGCATGTATTTTTATCTATAACGACTTGTGCATTCATCTGACTTTTTGCTTCTAAAGTCAACACGCCATATTCACAAGCAGTGGCACAATCATCACAATAGGTACACCCACTTTTTGAAAAATCAAGATAGGGTGTCTTATCAGGCGCAATTTTAATAATCTCCTCTGTACAAGCAGTGACACACGTTCCCACGCACTTCTCGCACTCACTATAAAAAAGAGATTCATCAACATTGTAAGGCGGTCTGATAATACTCTCTTGCTTCTCTTTTTTTGTACCTTTTAAAGTAGAAGCAAGAGAGCCAAAAAGCTCTCTTCTATTCATTTTAATTAATGCCCTTGTAACGGTTTGCCCGCAAGTGAATTATCATTTTCAATATCTTTTTGAGTCACGCCAGAATCTTTACCCACGGTATCTAGATGATCTCTCATAACATCACTCCAGTGAGATTTTGATGCTCCATCTGGACTTAAATATTCTGCTTTAAATTTACTTTCTGTTACAAGTTTCGCATCAGATTGAGGTGCGTGACATTGTGAACAGTTAAATCTTCCTTGATAAATATCACTCATTTTTTTAATGCTGACTTCATTTTTCATATTATCAACAGCTTTTTCAAATGTCCCATTAACAATTTTGTCATGTGGTCTCATATCCATAAAGTGTGACGCTGGAATTGGTGTAGCACCCACTGATGGCGCAACATCTGGCATATGACAACTTAAACACTGATTGTTACCTTGTTCAATAGGAAACATCCCCTCTGTATCATGAGGAATCATAGGTGGAGCATCTTGAAATGCTCTTGGTATCTTTTGACTCGTACCCGCAGCCGCATCACCATACTTTGGTGCTGGCAAAGACGTGTTATCCTCTGAGTACAGACTGCTATCCCTATAACCAAGAGATTCTTCCGAAATAGTTGGTGTTAGTACCGTTTCATTAGACGGCTTCATGCTCGAACTACTACATCCGACTATCAATAATACTGTAGCGGCTAGACTGATAGTCATCTTACTTATTGTTTTCATTTCATTCTCCTATTATTTTTTTATTAATGACTTAATAGAAAATCCTAAAGCATCATCATCACATACTTCTATACATCTTGCACAGTTCGTACACTCTCCTGATAAAACAGGCAAACTCTCTTTTCCTACCATATAAAGTACTTGACTTTCAGGACAAACAACTTTACATTTCATGCACGCGGTACAATTAGCTTCATTATGATGTACTCTAATAAAACTAAATTTACCGATCAACGAATAAAATCCCCCAAGCGGACATACATGTCCACACCATCCATTTTTTAAAACTAAAAGGTCGAAAAGAAATATGACAACCACTGCAGCCCAACCAAATCCAAGACCAAAGACTAAGCCTCTGACGACCATTGATATAGGCGAAATAAATTCAAAAGCTGCTAGTCCCATAATTGCCGAAACAACTAAACTCAAAATCAATACCCAATATCGAATATTTCTCGAAGCTGGTTGTCTTGTCCCTTTTATATTATCGATTTGTAAAACTCTTCTCGCATAACTTGCAGCATCAGTTACCATATTTATTGGACATACCCAGCTACAAAATGCTCTTCCACCTATGAGCATATAAAATAATGTTGCTATTGCTGCACCCAAAAGCAGGTCAGCCGATATGACTGCTCCAGCAGCCAACATTTGTAATACGGCATAAGGGTCACTCATAGGAATCATATTGAACATTTTAGATGCACTCAAATCACCTCTTAAAATCTTCCATCCCCACGCATTGCCTCCAAAATATAGAACAAGAAGGCTTATCTGCACTATTCTTCTTAAAATAAGGTATCTATAATTATTCCATAGCTTTGCCATTAGTATAAATCCTTCATCCCACTATTTAAAGAGTCAACTGCACTTTTCTTACTTATTTCCGTAGTGGTTTTAATCTCTTTCGCGTTTTCTAATCTTTTCTCGTCTTTTTTATCCCAACCCTTGATATAGTGATTTCCGGCTTTACCCATGGCTACTTCTCGAGGAAGAATATGAATAGACGCTTTTTGTGTTACACAGGCATGTTCACAAAGACCACAACCTGTACATGCTCCACTATGTACAATCGGTACCATAAAAGCGTGTTTTCCAGTTCTTTCATTTTTACTATATTCAATTGTAATCGCTTCTCCTAATATCGGGCAAGCTCTGTAACATGCATCACATTGGATACCCCAAAAAGCGATACAACTCTCTTGATCAACAACAGCCAGCCCCATTTGAGCTGACTTTATATTTAAATGTCCCTCTGTCGATACACTTTTTTTATCTAATGCTCCACTTGGGCAAACAGGAACACAAGGAATATCAGGACACATGTAACAAGGGACATCTCTTGGAAGAAAAAATGGAGTTCCAAGAGGTCTATGATCACCAGGACGAGCTAACATCAAAGTATCATATGGACAAGCTTCAACACAAAGTCCGCACTTTATACATGTACGAAGAAAATCATTCTCTTTCAAAGCTCCAGGAGGGCGCAAAAGCAACTGCGATGCTTTCGCTTCATCTATAAATGCGCTCCATACAAACCCGCCCAACGCTGCAATTCCTACACCGCGAGCCATATCTAAGATAAATTTTCTTCTATCACTACCCTGTTCTTTTTCCATTTTAGGATTTCCCTTACTACTTTTTTACGCTTTGTAAATTTTTACGGCACATTTTTTATGATCTACTTGTTTAGACATCGGACACGCTTGATCAAGTGTAACTTTATTGATAAATACACGCTCATCAAACCATGGAACAAATACCAATCCACGGCTAGGTCTATTTCTACCACGAGTTTCAACACGAGCTTTCACTTTACCGCGACGAGATTCTATCCAGCATAAACCGCCTTGTGTCAGACCTTTGTCTTTTGCATCTTTTGGATGCATATAACAGAGTGCTTCTGGAACCGCACGATACAATTCAGGTACACGCATAGTCATAGTTCCTGAATGCCAGTGTTCAAGAACACGACCCGTACATAACCAAGTATCATACTCAGCATCTGGCATTTCTGGAGGATCCATATATGGACGTGCAAATATTTTAGCTTTGTTTGTCAGAGCTTTTTTAGTTTTATCTTTAATTCCACTCAAGTCACCATGTGGAAGTTCTTTGGCGATCATTCCATAGAATGCAAATTCATTGTTCGTTCCTTTTGCTGCTTTAGCCGCATACGGATCGTATTTAACATTAAATCTCCATGGAGTTTCTTTTCCATCCACAACAGGCCATTTAAGTCCACGAACTTTATGATACACATCAAAAGGTGCCAAGTCATGTCCATGACCACGGCCAAATGAAGCATACTCTTCAAATAAATATTTTTGGATAAAGAATCCATATCCGCCAAATACTTTTCCATCAGTTCCAACAACATTTCTTTTATCTCCATATCCTTCTGAGTTGTCATAACCTTTTTGGATAGGATCTTTTTGATCAAGTTTGTATGATTTTGCAATTTTGTTAGCAAAAAGAATCTCATACATAGTTGTATTTTCACTATAACCCATAGCTTTTGCTTTTGCAATAACATCAGGTAAAGCAGTTTTTCTAGGGCCAGATGGTGCGTAAGCTCCCCATAAATCTTTAACAGTAAATCTTTTTGAAAGTTCAACCCACTGCCAAGTATCACTCATAGCATCACCAACTGGAAGTACTTGTTGTCTCCAATGCTGAGTGCGGCGCTCTGCATTTCCATATGCTCCCCATTTTTCATAGATCATAGCAGCAGGAAGGATAAGATCTGAAACTTTTGCTGATATCCCAGGATATCCATCAGAGGTCACGATAAAGTTATCCATTTCACGAGCTGCTTTTATCCAATGCGTTGCACTTGCTGTATCTTGATAAGGATTACAAACATTTACCCATGCAAATTTAATCAATCCATCTTCAATATCTCTATGAATTCTCATGATATCTTGTACGCCGACACCATTTAATGTATCTTCAGGAATCATCCATTTTTTCTCTGCGATTTTTCTATGAGCTGGATTTGCAACCATTAAGTCTGCAGGAAGTCTATGTGTAAATACTCCAACTTCGCGAGCTGTACCACATGCAGAAGGCTGACCAGTAAGAGAAAATGCTCCTGAACCTGGTTTTGCTTGTTTATTTAATAAAAAGTGAACATTGTATGCGAGAGTATTATCCCAGCTACCGCGAGTATGTTGATTCATACCCATTGTCCAGAAAGATACAACTTTTCTATCTTTTTCTATATAAAGAGCAGCAAGAGCTTGAAGTTTTTTCTTGAACGCATCTATACTTTCATCAGGGTTTCCTTTTGCAATTTTCGCTACATAATCAAGCGTATATGGCGCAAGTGATCTTTTGTATTCCTCAAAAGAGATTTCCCAGTGATCCAGAGTACCAGCTGTATTATGCATTGTATCACCAGCTTTATAACCATATGGTTCTAATGCAGGTCCTTCTGTAGTTGAAACTTTCTTATTCATCTCTTTATTGATAGCTATCATCTCTTTAGCACTATATTTACCAGCACTGCCATCAGTGCGTACAGGAGTTATAGATTTTTCCCCTGCACGTCTAAGTCCGTATCCAATATTTACAGGACCTGTTGCAAAAATAATATGCTTTTTAACAAAATCCCAATCTATCGCTTCTGGATGATTGTATACGATCTCTCTAGCAACATAGTTCCAAAGAGCAAGGTCAGTATTTGGAGTAAAGATGATCTCAATATCTGCTAAGTCTGATGTTCTGTGTGTATACGTTTGAATTGAAACTATTTTTACTCTATCTGGGTGTGTAAGTTTTCTATCAGTTACACGAGACCAAAGGATTGGGTGCATTTCTGCCATATTCGATCCCCAAGACACAACTGTATCTGTAAGTTCGATATCATCATAACATCCACTTGGCTCATCTATACCAAATGTTTGATAAAAACCAACAACCGCAGATGCCATACAGTGACGAGCATTTGGATCAATCGCATTGGAACGAAAACCTGCTTTCATCATTTTTTGAGCAGCGTAACCTTCCATGATAGTATGTTGTCCTGATGCAAATACACCTACTCCTTCTGGACCACTCGCTTTTAAAGCTATACGGATATGTTTTTCCATCTCATCATAAGCTCTTTTCCAAGATACAGGAGCAAAGTTTCCATGTTTATCAAACTCACCTTTTGCATTAACTCTCAATAATGGTTGAGTTAAACGGTCAGCTCCATACATTATTTTTGCATTAAAGTAACCCTTAATACAGTTAAGTCCACGATTTACAGGAGCAGCGGGATCTCCTTTAACAGCTACTATCTTTCCATTCTTAGTTGCCATCATAATACCACAACCAGTTCCACAGAAACGACAAGCTGCCTTATCCCATCTCCAGCCTGATTCAGCCTCTTTAGCTGCTGCTTGCAGTCCAGTTGGCACAACCATACCCATAGCAGCTGCTGCAGATGCGGCCGCAGAACTTTTTAAAAAATCTCTTCTTGAGAATGACATGATTCCCTCCCCTTATATTCAGATTTATATTTTACGTCTAAATCGTATCATTATTTAAACTTACGTTTATTGATTTAAGTCAAAAAATATAGTTTTTGTTAAGAATATTATAAATATAAGAACGGTATGTTTACTTTAGAGTTCGTTAAAGGGGTAATTTATTTATTTTTTGTAGTAATTTTCATTCTGCATACTTCAATCCATTATTTCCAGTAAAAGTATTTTGTAATTGACCTTCATCTATTATGATGATATCTGTTTTGTCAAACTCAATAATATTTTTTTGTTTTAATTTAGTCAGTATTCTAGAAAGAGTTTCAGGTTGTATATTAAGCATAGTGGATACTTCGTGTCTCTTAAATTTATTAAATCTCTCTAAATTATTAGATAACATGTGTGCAACTCTTGCTGTTGCATCAAAAATAAGCTCTCTATTGAGAATGCAGTGCAATTCACGTGTATGATTGGCTATCTCTTCTATAAAGTTGTCTGTAAGCAGACCTGTTTGTATAAAGTGTTTTTTAAATAATTCATAATTTATCTCCAATACTACGCTATCTTCAACAAACTCTGTATTTGCATAACAGTGAATCTCATGATTATTTAAAGATGATATTTCAGAAATTAGTCTATTATTAGAAATATATCTTAAAAAGATCTCATTGTCGCATCGGTCAACTTTATATGTTTTTAGTAAACCTTCAACTAAAAAGAATATTTTATCGTTTGCATCATCCTCATAATACAACACTGATCCTTTAGGATATTGATGTATCAGAGAGATAGCAGACAGTCTCACATGCGCATCATCATCCAAGAGTTTAAAAAAATCCAGTAATTTAATATAATCAAATATATTCATCATTGATATAATACTATCCAATTAACCTAAGAGTTTCTTGATATATGTCAAATTTATTATAAATCATCAGTGTTATAATTTTCCGTGATATGTTAATTTAACACAAGGAAATGAAATGAAAAGATTGTTACTTTCTCTGGCTGCAATGCCATTGATTCTGGGGGGAATGAGTGTATGTGCGAGTGCAGATGATGGAATAGATATTATTAGCAATATAAAGGTTAATGGTGAGATTCGCGCTCGTTATGAGAATGTGGATGTACAAAAAGATGGCAGACAAGTAGCTAACGCTTTTACAACACGTACCACTGTTGGTGTAGGTGCAGATATTTTAGGAATTAATGGACTTTCAGCGTACTTAGAAGGTACGTCTGTCAATAACTTTGGAGCTACAGATTATGATGGAAAGGGTACGGGAATCAATAGTAATCCAACATATGATGTGATCAAAGATCCTCAACAAGCGCGCATAACGCAAGCGTATTTAGATTATAAAATCAATAAAACGCTTATCCGTGCAGGTCGTCAAACTGTAAATCTTGATAACCAACGCTTTATCGGTTCAGTTGACTGGAGACAGATGCCACAAACTTTTGATGCTGTGGCAGTTGTTGATAATACAATCACAAATCTTTCTCTTTTGGGTGCCTTTGTTTATGGCATAAATGGAGTAGGTGAACAGCAATCATCAACAAATACAGCATCTGTTTTATTGCATGGAGCGTATAAAGTTAATGATATGATAAATGTGACAGCGTATGACTATATGCTCGCTTCAATAAGTGATACATACGGTGCGGCATTGACAGGAAAGATTGATGCTGATGTCACAAAATTTGATTACCGCGCGGAGTATGCAAGACAAGATGATGCATCATTACAAGTACATGATCAACAAAGTGTTGCTCCTTTTATTGTTGTGGGAACAAATGGCAAACCTCAAGCAGATGCGCATTACTATAATTTAGATCTAGGAGCAAATATCTCTGGCTTTTTAGCTGGACTTAACTATGAATATCTCAGCGGTTCAAATGGGCATGATGGCAAAACAGCATTTCAAACACCACTTGCAACCCTGCATGCTTTTAACGGATGGGCAGATGTCTTTTTAGGCGGTACGCCAACGGGTGGTTTGATAGATCAAAACGCTCGTTTAGGATATGAAAACAAAACATATGGAAAAATCCTTGCGGTCTATCATAAGTTTGATGCGTGCGAAGATATGACTGCTAAAACAACTGGAACTTCAAAAGACCTTGGTTCTGAATTTGACATTTCATACGGCAATAAAATACCAGGTGTAAAAAACTTAACCGGTCTTATCAAAGGGGCGATGTATAAAGGTGGCGATGTTAAAACTGTAGGCACTACTTATAATCAAAATGATAAAAACGTATTATGGTTGCAACTTGACTATAAGTTTGCTATGAAGTAGGTTCTAAAGGGAGTAAAAGAACTGTAAAGATCACAAAAGAACACTCCTTTTCGTAGGGTGATTTCTCACCCTACTCTTTAAAAATCATACAGTTGCTTTTGCAACTTCATCTTTAAGTGTCTGACCTGCTTTAAATTTTGGGCTAGTATGCGCTGCTTTAGTGTAAGTTTTATCAGTTCCAGGGACTATTCCGCTTTTTTCTGCTACATCTACTGCTGTAAATGCTCCAAAGCCTACTAATGTAACGCTTTCTTTAGCAACTAATGCTTCTGTTACTGATTCAGTAAAAGCTGCAATCACCTCTTCTGCTTCTTTTTTTGTTTTATATTGACCGTGTTTTTGTACTAACTCTACGAATTGTGCTTTGTTCATGTGAATTTCCTTTTATTTGTTTTATTATCAAGAATCGGGATTTTAGCAAAAAAAGTTTCTAAAATAGGTATTTATGACAAGAACTTCCGCAATTGCCTATCATTATCTTCATTTTTGATATTATTTACTGCCCTACCCTTTGTATTTAATCAATATTCCTTTTTTGAGTTTTTGGATTTTTTCACGATAAATCCGTATTTTTTCAACCTTTTCTGTAAAACTATAGTTCTTTTCTATCTCTATGAGTTCTATTTTTGTCTGATAAAATCTAACCAAAAATACAAAAAGTTCTTTTTTATATTCATCTTCTGACAAATCTCTAATCTCTTCTAGAAGTTCTATTAATACAAGTCTTTCAACTTCCCCTTTTACTAGATAATCAAACTCTTCTTGATGTTGATGAAACATAGAGCTATCTAGTGCCTGAAGAATAGCATCTCTTTTAGTACTATGATCCATAACTCCTTTAATAATCTGTATCTCACTAATATTGACCGTCTTATTGATTATCTGCGAACTATTTATCTCTCTCTTAAAAGAGTTTATGTTGATATATTTCGGGTGAATCTGTAAAATAGTGCTCAAACACTCTTTATACCCTTGAGCAATGATTGGTTTTAGTGTCCTAAGGTACTCTTCTGCACGCTCTAGCGCGTTTTGTTTTTGTTGTGGTATCCTAAGATCATATTCGCTTACTAAACTCTCTAAGACATACTCTATAAAAGGCTTTGGAAATGCAAAGAGATCTTTTAATTGTTGTATTTTGTTTTCTTTAACATAGTCCGCAGGATCCATTCCATCATTAAAGATTACAACTCCACCATCAAAACCATTTTGCACAAGCAGTATGGAAGCCTTTTCAGCAGCTTTAAGCCCTGCCCTATCCCCATCATACGCTAATATAAGCCTTGCCGCACTCTTTTTCAGCAAAGGAATATGTTGTTGTGTTAATGCTGTTCCAAGAGTTGCTACGGAGTTAGTGAAGCTAGCTTGATGGAGCATCACTACATCTAAATACCCTTCTGCAATAATCATCTCCTGTAATTTATAAATATCACTTTTTGCCAAGTGATATCCAAAGAACAAGCTTGATTTATTAAAAAGTTTTGTGGCAGGAGAGTTGATATATTTAGCATTATGCCCGCTGATTGTTCTGCCGCCAAATCCCACAAGTTTCCCACTTGGCAAATATATAGGAAATGTGATTCTATCAATAAATCTGGCATACATGCCATTAGTTCCGCTATCTATAATCCCAAGTTCTTTAGCAGCTTCTAGGTTCAAATAGTTATTTTTTAAAAAGATTATCGTTTTATTTGAAGAGGGTGCATAACCGACTTCAAATCTTTCTATTGAACCTTTACAAATGCCTCTTGATTCTAAATATTCTAAAGCTATTTGATTTTGCAAGAGAGATTGTTTATAAAAACTGTTTGTCAATTCAAGGATAGACCTATCTACCTTGTTAGAAGAGTTATTGTCATATTCAAGGGTAAAATTGCTTATAGCTGCTATTTTTTCTAAGGCTTCTGGATATGAAAGCTTTTCATACTCCATAACAAACTTGATAGAATCCCCTCCACTCCCACATCCAAAACAATGATATATTTGTTTATTAGGGCTAACAACAAATGAGGGTGTTGTTTCACTATGAAATGGACAGCAGGCCTTAAAATTGGCTCCTGCTTTCTTTAGTTCGATATAAGAAGATACTATATCAATGATATCTATGGAGTTTTTTAGATTTTCAATGGACACTGATGTTATCATCTATCTTCTTTATCTTATTTGTTATATAGAAATTTTCAAAGGTTGTGCATTTTTTTAATGTCTAAATCTTTTTAGTGTTTAGCATGCGAAACTCTATGAATGCTGTATTTGTT
>CAISHH010000058.1 GCA_903885085.1 uncultured Campylobacterales bacterium | reverse complement strand
TACTCTACATGCAATAAATTAAAATTAGAGAATACTTATGTCAAACAGATTAGCCTTAGAAGATTCACCCTATTTACAACAACATAAAAACAATCCCATAGACTGGTTTCCTTGGTGCGATGAGGCATTTCAAATCGCAAAAGATGAAAATAAACCTATTTTTATTTCCATAGGTTACAGCAGTTGCCATTGGTGTCATGTGATGGAAAAAGAGGTATTTGAAGATGAAAAAGTTGCAAAATTTGTAAATCAGCATTTCATATGTATCAAAGTTGACCGCGAAGAGAGACCTGACATCGACAAGCATTATCAAGAAGTTTATCAGCTTTTAAACCGTCGCGCAGGCGGATGGCCGACATCTATCTTTGCAACTCCTCAAAACAAAGCTTTTTTTGCTGGAACTTACATCCCTCTTCATAGCAAAGAGGGTGATACAAATATGATCGGTTTTAGTGAGATCACGAAGATTATCGCAGACAAAATTGCAGAAAAAAACGAACAGATATTTAAAAATGCTGATGAAATTGAAGGATTTTTACGACCAACAAATCATCCAAAAGAAGCTACTAAACTCATAGAAGATGTTTATAAAAATTTTCTTGTTCAAAGTGAGCGTAATTATGAAACATCTTATGGCGGGTTTTCTCATACTCCAAAATTTCCTCATTCTGCAACTCTTACAACTCTTTTAAATATTGCTTTACTTTATGACAATAAAGATGCAAAAAAAATGCTTACATTTACTCTTGATAATATGAGCAAAGGTGGGATGTATGACCTTGTTGAAGGTGGTTTTTGTAGATACTCTACTGATGAAAAATGGCTCGTTCCACACTTTGAGAAGATGACTTATGATAATGCCCTACTTTGTGAACTTTACACTAAAGCTTACCTTACATGTAAGGAAGATAACTACTTGCATGTAGCCAAACAAACAGCCGATTTTATGCTCAAATCTATGCAAGAAGACAACCTGTTTTATTCTGCAAGTGATGCCGATAGCGAGGAGGGAGAGGGACACTATTTCACTTATACAAAAGAGGAAGTCACTTCTGCCCTAAAAGAGCACGGTTATGAATCTAATGAGATCGCTTTGATCATAAAACTCTTACATGTAAGTGATCAAGGCAATTTTGAAGGACGTAATATTATCAGATATGAAGAGCGTGTGCAAACTGACTGGTTTGCCAATGTTATGAATATTTTAAGTTCTATAAGAGCTACAAGAAAATATCCATTTATCGACAAAAAAGTTCAGACTTCTTGGAATGCTATGATGATAAAAGCCCTTTTTACTCTTTCTTACGTGGATGTCCGATACAACGATATTGCCAAAGAGCATCTTGATACACTTTTAAAAACTATGTTCTTGGATGGCCAACTTTATCACTCCACACTTATTCATAAAGTCCCAAAAGTAAAAGCATTTTTAGAAGACTATGCCTTTATGGGCGTTGCTTTGATCGCTGCTTATGAAGCGACAAGCGATGAACTATATCTTATAAATGCACAAAAATTTGCAAATAAGGCACTCGAAGAGTTTTATGATAAAGGAAGATGGTTTTTTAGTACAGGAGAGTTTACAACCCAAGCGGAAATCAGTGACAACACTTATCCATCCACAGTCAGTGTTATGATAGATCTGCTACTTTCTCTTGGCTCTTTGGGAGAAGAAAAATACAGAACTTTTGCATTTAAAACACTAGAATACAATTCTTATGATCTAGGACGTAAACCGATCTATACTCCATATATGTTAAGTCAGATGCTTAGATATCTTAAAGGTGATAGAATCATCAAGGCAAACAGTAAAAATCTTCAGATAAATAGTAGAGATATTGCAAGCATAAGCTATCCTTTTATCTTAAAGCAGACAAACACAGAGGATGACTTTTTAGTATGCGGCCAAAACAGCTGTTTTGCCAACACAAAAGATATCACGCAAATAGATCAGTTAGTTAAAAACTCTATTTTATAGGAAAAACTCTTGAATGAATTAGAAAGAGTGGTTATCTGGCTCATAGAGCAAAGATATAACCTTGTTGATACATGGCTTAGTAAAAGTATAATTCAAAGATATTTTTCAGATTATAAGATCAGTAGTGAACAGTTTTCTAAAAAATTTGCTCATCCAATTCTTTTATATAATCTTGATGTACTCCGTGGAAATAAAATATCTGGCGATTGTCCTATCATGAACCAGTTTGTCAATTATATGATCAAAAAACATATAAAATCTCAAGATATCTTTATCATTTGTACACAACTTCGCTCAACAATTTTAGAAAATCTCTCTACAACTCATCCAGACTTATTCAAAAATTCTGACATTATGATGAAAATTTTAGATTTTTTTGATGAAAATCTTTCAGGTGTTTTAGCAAATTTTGATACTAAAGTATTAGAACATAATCTACAAAATCAAGAAAATATCGACTTAAAAAAATATGCTAAGAGAGTTCAAATCATTTTAGATACACAAAAAAATATTATTTTTAAACTTCATGAAAATAAACTTTTTTTAGGAAATAAATCTCTTTACCTTGCTACAGGCGTTCAAAATGCAAAAGAGTTTCAACAACGTTTTATCCATCCTTTAGATTTTATTGAAACTACTACTACGTTTGAAAATCTATTGAAAAGAAAAGAGTATGATGAATGGTTGATGCAGATCATTAAAGAGAATGATGGGCAATGTGGTATAGAAATTTTCAATCATCGGTTAAATAAACGTTCAATGATGTGTATGAGCGTAAAAAAAATCGGTGAACTCAATGATTTTGTTTTTACTCTTGAAAAGTTTTCAGAGACAGAGCATAAGATAAAAAAAACGGACAATATCATCTCTTTAGATCCGTTGACAGATCTTGCGAATTTGACTAAATTCAAAGAGATGGTTCAAGAACAGCTCCATGCCCATTCTCAAGATGAACTTCATATTTTAATGATTCATCTTGAAGGATTTAAACTTTTTAGTGATACTCATGATCAACAAAGTGGAGAAAAGCTCATTAAAAATATTTCTGATATACTCAAAGAAGATAATAAAGACAACTCCGCAAAAATTGATTTTGAACGCTTTGCCCTGATATTAAAAGGAAAAAAATCAAATCATGCTCAAGAGATTGTCGATAAAATCAACCTACTTTTAGAAGAACACAATTATAAAGATGAGATTAAACCCCTAGCGGCAATTGTTGTGCATCGTAAAAATGATACTATTGAGCTTATGTTGGCACGAGCAGATCTTTTACTTAAACATGTAAAAATCGATTCTCTAGAAACTATTGTTGATGAAACGCTCATCATGGAAAAAGAAAAAATTAGATTAGAAGAGGAAAAGAAATTTCTTCAACTCATGAAAATAAATTACGAAGAAAAAAAAACAGTTTCAGTAACAAATTATCATCTTGAAATAGGGATAAAATCTGATGCCACTATTTTATTAATAACCAAAAATCAACTCATGATAATGGTAAGAAAAGTAGCTCTTTTTTCTTTATACCAAGGTGATCCCGTCTATATACAAATGCCGCAAAAACCAGATTATAAAGCCTTAGTTTACAAAGTAGATAAACTTGAAAATTATGTAACTTTGCACTCCTTCAGGGCTGTAGACTCATCACCGCTTGATAGAAAACATGTACATGTAAAGCTAGAACAGCCTCTCGAAGTATCTTTGTCTTTTGAATCAGAAAAAATCAATGGCAAACTTCAGTCTGTTTCAATCAATACCTTTGAAATAGTTCTTCAACATATCTATGCTCTTCAAATCGGCAGTGAACTCGAAATTACTGCAAAGTTAAGTGATAAAGAGGGTTTAATTAAAGGAAATATTCTTAAAATCATTCCACTCCCAGATAGATTTATCATCGTAGTTCATCTTGAAGTAACTTCACTTACTGAAGAGATACTCTCTCCATATGTATCAACTCGAAATCATTAAAAATCTACAAAAAAATATCTTAAAGATGTAAAAGGAAATAAAATGTCAAAAAAGAAAAAACAACGTAAAGATAAAATGGTTCAAATCGATGTCAAAGAGTCGCAACTTATTTATGAAAAAGATCTTCAAACACTACAAATAGAGCTTTTAAAGATGCAAAACCATATTAAAGATACAGGTAAAAAGCTTCTTTTGATTTTTGAAGGACGTGACGCGGCCGGAAAAGGTGGGATGATAAAACGTATAACCGAACATCTTAACCCTCGCGGAGCAAGAGTCGTAGCTCTAGATAAACCATCAGATACAGAAAAAACTCAGTGGTATTTTCAAAGATATACAAGCCATCTGCCATCAGCCGGAGAAATCGTGCTTTTTGACAGAAGCTGGTATAACCGTGGCGGTGTCGAGCCTGTTATGGGATTTTGTACACCTGAAGAGCATGAAGATTTTTTACAATCTGTACCGAAATTTGAGCGAATGCTTATGAACTCAGGAATCTTAATACTCAAATTTTATATCTCTGTTTCCAAAGATATTCAACAAAAACGGTTTAAAGAAAGAAAAGATGATCCGCTTAAGCACTTCAAAATCTCTTCAGTGGATGAACATGCTCAAGAACTATGGGAAAAATATACAGTCGCAAAATACTCAATGCTTTTAGCTTCGCATACACCTGGAACTCCTTGGACGATAGTGCGTTCTGACAACAAAAAAGCAGCGCGTATTAACTGTATAAAGCATATAATCTCGCATATCGATTACCCAGATAAAATATCAGAAGATTTTTTGAAGACTGATGACAAAATTGTTTTTGATGGCAATGATGAAGTCAGATATATGGAATCTAAGATGAATATCAAGATGGATTAAAAAGAGGCAAAATGAAAAAAATTATGATCAGTCTGCTTTGTGCGATGGCACTTTTTGCAGATGAATCTGTGCTTTCGCAACAAAAGCAGGAAACACTTGATCTAAAACGTAAGCAAATTGAGCAGGACACAGACGCAGCGATGAAAAGTTGGATCTCTCCTCTCATCCTTTCGCTCGGAATCACTGAAAATAAAAACTCACTCAACAATAACAGCGAACTTCAAAATGCCACCCTTCAGTGGAATCAAGATCTCTTTCGAAGCGGTGGCATCGGCTACACTATAGAACAATCAAAAGCAAATGGAGCGGCAAATCTTCTTGGCGTAGATATACAAGAGTCTACTTATCTTAAAAGCCTTTATACTCTCAAAGTACAGATAGAGCGAGATAAACTTGCGCTCATGCAAAGTCAACTGACCCTTAAAAACAGCGATATAGATCTTTTGATGACCAAAGCCAAATACAAAGCCGGTCTTTCAGATCTTAGTCAGCTCAATCAAATAACACTGAGCAGAGACACAGCAAGAACAAATCTTATTGTTGTAAAAAATACTCTTGAGAGCGAAACCTATGAACTTAAAAAACTTATACAAGGTGAAAATACAGACGCGATTAAAATTCCTGCGATAGAGCTTCCATCCAAAGAGGAGTATCTTGCCAAAAATCTTGAACTTTTACAATACAATAAACAAGATCAAGCAACACAGATGGCTTGGAAGAACAAAGCTTCGAGTTATCTTCCAAAGTTGGCATTTAATGGATCTTATGGATACTCCAAAAACAGCTATAGCTCCGCTTATTCATCAGACTTTGAGGGAAATGCATATAGTTACGGACTTACTTTGTCCATGCCGCTCCTTGACGTAAACGCAAATGCTTTGATGGAATCTGCAAAACTCCAATATCTTCAAACAAAAAGCCAACAAAGTGACAGAAAAGTTGAACTTTCACAAGAGTATGAAAAACATATCAATAACATCCATAATTATGATGAAAAAGTTGCTCTAGCTGAAGAGATGATCAAGATGTATGATGAACTTTATGATTTTACGAAACATCAGGTTGCCGCAGGATTCAAATCACAATACGACCTTGAATCTTTACAAAACTCTGTCAATATACAAAAACTTGACAAAGAGATACAAAATTACAATATTGTAATAGAAAAAATCACTCTGTATTTCGATACAAAACACTAAGGAACAATTATGCAAGAGATGGAAAAAGTTACAAAATATAAAAAAAGCGGATGGATGTGGAAGATCTTCATAGCTCTTTTTCTTCTTATCATCAGCTTTATAGCTTACAAACTTTTTGTTCCAAAAGCACCGGAAAATGAGTTTACTTATGCCACAGAAGCACTCAAAAAAGGCGATTTGACAATCACAGTCTCCGCAACTGGAAATATCCAACCCGTTGAACAAGTCAATGTCGGAAGTGAAGTTTCAGGAACTATTGAAAAAGTATTTGTTGACTACAATGATGTTGTCAAAAAAGGGCAACTCCTAGCACAGATAGATAGAACAAAATATGAAAGTAACCTTCGAAAAGTGCAAGCCTCTTTAGCCTCTGCAAATGCAAATCTTCAAAATATGCAAGCTCAGCTTTACAAAGCAGAGTCAATCATAGGAAGAGACAAAATACTTCGTGAATCCACAAATGGAGCGCTTCCATCAAAAAATGAGTGGGACAGTGACTGGTCTGCATTTTTAGCTGCACAAGCGCAAATCAACGGTGCAAAAGCGCAAATCAGCCAATCCAAACAAGATCTTATCTCTTCACAGTATGATCTTCAAAAAACAAATATCTACTCACCCGTAGATGGAACTATCTTAGTAAAAAGTATCGATCCGGGTCAAACTGTTGCGGCTTCTTTTCAAACACCGGTACTTTTTACAATCGCAAAAGACCTTACAAAGATGCAACTCCAAGCAACTATCGATGAAGCAGATATTGCAAAAGTCAAAGAGGATCAAAATGTTGCTTTTAATGTCGATGCATACCCACATATGAAATTTCAAACTGCAATCTCTCAGGTGCGTGTGAATTCAGCTATCGTTGATGGAGTTGTGACTTATCTTGCTATTATGGATTACAATAATTCAAAACTGCTTTTACGTCCCGGAATGAGCGCTGATATCGATATTACGACACAAACTGTAAAAAATACGTTTCTTGTCTCAAAAGCAGCTTTGCTCTTCATTCCAGTAAAACCTCAGATTAAAACTTTTTTCGGTTCCAATAAAGAAGAAAAGATAATCGTAGATCCAAAACCACATGTATGGATATTAAAAAATAAAGAACCAAAGAAAATCTATGTCAAAGTTCTTGGCAGTAGTGGAGCGGTAAGTGCGATCAACTCTGATGAGCTTAAAGAAAGTGATCCTATTATCATCACGCAGGAAAAACATCAATGATAGAACTCCATGATATCAGCAAGGTATATGGAGTAGCTGAGACCTCTTCGACCGTTTTAAAAAATATAAATATCACAATCAAAGAGGGTGAGTTTGTTGCTATTATGGGACCAAGCGGAAGTGGAAAATCCACCCTTTTAAATATCCTCGGCACTCTTGATGTCCCAAGTTCAGGCCAATACAGTTTTTTTGATACAGATATTACCTCACTCACAAAAGACCAAAGATCACTTTTTAGACGTTATGTATTAGGCTTTATCTTTCAAGGGTTCAATCTTCTCAAAAAAACAACTGCCCTTGATAACGTTGAAATGCCTCTTATCTATCTTGGAGTCAAAGCTAAAGAGAGAGAAGAAAGAGCATATACGGCACTTAAAGCTGTAGGATTAGAAGAACGTGCTCATTATGAGCCATCAAAACTCTCAGGCGGACAGCAACAGCGTGTTGCCATCGCAAGAGCCATCGTCACAAATCCAAAAGTGCTTATCGCTGATGAGCCTACAGGAAATCTTGATAGTCAAAGAAGTCACGAGATCATGGAGATACTTCAAGAGTTTAACAAAAATGGGATCACTATTATAATGGTCACACATGAAAGCGACATCGCAGCTTACGCTTCAAGAGTCTTACATGTAAGAGATGGAATCATTGAAAAGGAGGAGATCAATGCTCATTAACGCCCTTCTTCAAGCCCTTCGCGAGATCCGCCGTAATCTTATGCGCTCGCTTCTTACTGCCATGGGTATCGTTATCGGTATCGCATCGGTCATCGCCATGGTCAACATTGGTAAAGGTGCGAGTGAGTCTATAACAGGCAGTATTAGCAAGCTTGGAAGCAACACACTTTACATCTCTCCAGGTCAGCAACATGGTCCGGGAAATCAATCCTCTGTTTCTGTTCCTTTTAAGACAAAAGATGTTGAAATACTCAAAGAATCTGTCATCGCGCTCGAAGCAATCTCCCCAGTAGAGGGTGCTACTATGACGGCTCTTTATGGAGATCAAAATTACCAAACTAGCGTTAAAGGTGTTGAAAATGGCTACTTTGATGTCCAAGAACTCAGCTTTAAATCAGGACGGGAATTTACAAATAATGAGCTTAGAAGTGGTCTTGCTACTTGTATTTTAGGCAAAACTGTTGTTGACAAACTCTTTATTAAAGGTGAAGATCCGATTGGTCAAAAGATACGTGTTAAAAATTTTTCGTGCGAAATTGCAGGTGTACTAAAACCAAAAGGTGCAAATACCTTCGGCATGGATCAAGATGATGTTATTTTAGTCCCACTCAAGATGTTCATGCGACGCATCAGCGGTAATGAAAACATCCATCTCATTATGGCAAAAGTAAAATCAAATATTCCTCTTGAAGAAGCAACAGTACAGATCCAGCAGATTGTTCGCGAAAGACGCCATTTAAAAGCAAACGAAGAGGATAATTTCTCCGTTAGAAGTATGTCTGCTCTACTTGATACCATCGGTCAGATTACAAGCATGTTAACCATTATGCTTGGAGCAGTTGCTGCGATCTCACTAGTTGTTGGGGGAATCGGTATTATGAATATTATGCTCGTTTCCGTGACAGAGCGAACCCGTGAGATTGGTATCCGTATGGCCATCGGCGCGATGCCTCAAGATATCTTGATACAATTTTTAATAGAAGCGGTCGTATTATCAGGACTTGGTGGAATTGTCGGCGTAATCTTTGGTATCTCTATTACAATGATTGTCAGCCATTTTATGCACTTTACACTCATCATAGACCCGACCATTACAGTGGTCTCTTTGCTTTTTTCTATGTTGATAGGGATTGTCTTTGGAATCATTCCAGCAAGAAAAGCATCAAATATGAATCCTATTGATGCTTTGAGGTATGAATGAGCTTACATGTAAGCCATTCATCTTATAAAAATTTTAAGATTTCTTCTTCGATCTGATCTTTTTCAATCACGGTACTTTGAACTACTGCTTTAGAGAAAAGTCCTGCTATCATTGGAGGGATTGGGAGTTTTGCTTCTTGTGAGATTGCTTGCAATGCATCTTCATCACGCGCATCAAGTTCGCCTGTCAGAGCATTTGCGATTGTCGGGGAGAACTTCGTCCACTCTGCTGTAGAATACGCAATAGTCACATACTCTTTTGTAGCGCAAGTCTCATACGCTTTAAAACAAGTCGCCGTATGAGGATCCATCAAATAGCCTGATTCAAAAGTATCTTTGATATATTTTTTACCCTCATCGCCGTTACAATAATCCGCCGCAAATACTTCTTGAAGCGTTGCAAGTTCCTCAGCTGTGAGTTCATACACATTTTTACTGTCAAGGTCACCCATAAGCTCTTTTGTGCGTTTATCACCAAACATATCATAAAGGATACGCTCGACATTTGATGATTTTAAAATATCCATCGCAGGAGATGTTGTAGAAACAACACCGTGACCGTTTAAGTCATATTTTCCAAGATTGATAAGACGTGTTAAGACATTGTTCTCATTTGAAGCGATGATGATCTTTTCAACTGGTACACACATCTTCATCGCGTAGTATCCGCCAAGAGCATTTCCAAAGTTTCCACTTGGTACATTTAAGTAAACTTTCTCGCCCATCACTATAGCCTCTTGACGAACAAGTTCAAGGTAACTGTGAATATGGTAGATAATTTGGAAAATAATACGTCCAAAATTCACAGAGTTTGCCGCTGAAAGAAGGATATTTTTCTCTTTTAGCTCTGCTTTAAATCGCTCACTTGCAAGAAGATGTTTGAGCGCGTTTTGAGCATCATCAAAAACACCGTTAATACCGATAACTTTGAGGTTCGCAGCATCTTCTGTAACCATTTGAAGACGTTGGACATCACTTGTTCCACCATCAGGATACAAACAAGCCACTTGAACATTTGAGCGGTTTTTAAATGTCTCTAAAGCCGCAGGCCCAGTATCTCCACTCGTCGCCGCTAAGATAAGATAATTCTCGCCTCTTTTTTGTGCGATAGATGAAAGTACAACGCCAAAAGGTTGCAACGCCATATCTTTAAACGCACGTGTCGGGCCATGATAGAGTTCACTGACATAGAGATCATTTTTTACTTTTACAACAGGAACAGGATTGGAAGCATCATCAAATTTGTCATACAAAGCGAGTGCTTCATCTATAACAGCGCCATCGATGTCGATCTGAAATCGAGTCAACATATCTTTTGCCAACTCTTTATATGAAGAGTTTAGATGTTTTTCTAAAAACTCTTTACCTAAAGCTGGAAGCTCACAAGGCACATAAAGTCCGCCAAATGAAGCGATTGGAGAGAGAATCGCTTGACTAAATGTCACCTCTGCAGGATTTTTACCATCGTTTCCGCGTGTTTCAATAAAATTCATATTTCAGCCTAAAAAATTTTTGCGCAATTATAGCGTAATTTGCGTACCCACACCCTCGGATGTGAATAGTTCCAAGAGTAAAGAATGCTCAACTCTTCCATCAATGATATGTGCTTTTTCCACACCACCCTCCACTGCCTCTAAACATGCATCTACCTTTGGAACCATTCCGCCGTGAATCGTTCCATCGGCTTTGAGAGCATCTATCTCAGCTTTTGTAAGGGAGGTAAAAAGATTTTTGTCGTTGTCTAAAACACCCGCCGTATCAGTTAAAAAGATGATCTTTTTTGCGCCGATAGATTTGGCGATGTAAGAAGCCGCAAGATCAGCATTGATGTTATATCCAGGATGTCCCATCTCTTCACCAGCGGCAATTGGTGCTATGACTGGGATGAACTTTTCATGTACAAGGTTGTTGATAACGCTTGCATCGACATGTTTTATCTTTCCTGTAAGTCCCCATTTTGCAAAATCAAGCGGTTCTGCCGTCACAAAATGTGCATCTTTTCCGCTGATGCCGATCGCTTTTGCACCATGAGAGTTTAAAAGTGAAACGATCTCTTTGTTGATCTCACCGCTTAAAATCATCTCTGCCTTGCCGCATTTGATACAGAAGAGATACCCAGAAAAAAGAACGGTGCGCCCCAGATGATAACATCGGGTGTTTTTGGCTATTTCGGT
>CAISHH010000057.1 GCA_903885085.1 uncultured Campylobacterales bacterium | reverse complement strand
TACAAATAATATTATTTTTTCTTCTTGTATTTAAAAAATAAACCGGCGTAAAATTCTATCCTTTAGAATACTAAAAACTACAAAACACCTTATTTACAGCTTCTAGCAAAGCTTCTTATAATCTTCATTTGGGCAGTTAACTTGTTAAAATTATCCTATTTTATGGACTTAAATAGAAAAATATATGCAAACGATAACTATTCGTTTGACACACAACTCAAGAATTGCTCGGATTTAGGTGCGAAAGATGAGTTATTTATAGACTATAAAGTATATTTTAATCATCTCTATTCTTTTACTTGCGTAACATAGCTGAGTTTAAAGCTTTTAATATCCCATTCTCACCCAGAAACTCCTCAACCCCTTCACTAATCACCTTCGCACTAGGAACTACTGAAGAGGATTTATTAAGATGTACATCTTGATCATCAAAGAAGATATCTGCTCCAAAGGCTTCTAAGACTTCATATTTATCTGTTCCACCTAAGAAGAAAGACTCATCGATACGTACGCCCCAAACATTGAGTGTCTTGATGACGCGCTCATGGCTTGGCGCACTTCTTGCCGTGACAAGGGCTGTACGTATTGGCGATTCTTTATCTTTAAACTTCTCTTGGATCTTTGAGATGGTAAGCAGGAACTTTGCAAATGGGCCTTGAGAGAGAGGATTATTACGGTTTTGTTTTTCATGCTCTATAAAGGCTTCGAGTCCATGTTGTTTATATATAAGTTCAGACTCTTCTGAGAAAAGAACTGCATCACCATCAAATGCGATACGTACCTGCTCACCTTTAGAGTTATGAACCTCTTTATGAGATGGAAGTATCTTGGCAGCTGCGACACCGTTTTTGATAGCACTGATCACATCTGCATCATCTGCGCTTAAGAAGAGATCTACTTTAAATGCTTTGAGATAGTTTGAAATGGAGTTTCCGCTTGTCCAGCCTGAACGGATAATATCAAGACCATAACCATGAATAGCGTTTGTGATGCGCAGACTTGTCGCTGCATTGTTTTTTGAGAGGACGATCACCTCTACTTGTTTATTATCATTCTCAAAAAACCTATTGATCTTTAAAAGATTCTCCACAAGTCTAAAACCCGTACCCTTTTCAAGAGGTTCGTTTTCCATATCAAGCTGATACTGATAATAAGCTTCTAAACCCTTCTCTTCAAAAATACTGTTTTCAGTTTCAAGATCAAAGAGTGCTCTTGAACTTACTGCTACTACGAGTTTATCTTGGAGGTTGTATGACATTTGAGATCCTTCGTTTTATAATTGATAACGCTATTGTTGCTTCATAAAAATTTAACTTCAGCGAAATATTTTATAACATCTTGTTCTCATATTCTTGACAATAGTTTTACGAATATTTGCTCTTCTACCTCATCACTTCTTGATTATTGTGATGTCATCAGTAAAGATAAATTTTTCTGTTTTAAATAAGTGAAAAATTCTTCATAGCCACAATCATTTTGAAAAAGTTGAAGATATTTCTATTTCACTCATCTAACACTCGCCTTTAAATTTTATAATCATGCCGCAATTTTCACATATGATTTCATCTATTCTATCAAAAAACACAAACTGAGATCGACACCAATCACAAAAAAATTCAACTCGTTTGTATTCCTTGATACTGCAATTTTTCACACCCATAGCAACTCCTTTCCAACCACACTATATCCATTCTCAACTAAAACATTTTCGTAAAACTCTAGCTGTTTTTGGTAGCTTTGTTCTTTCTCTTTTGTGGCTGTGCCTGTCTTAAAATCCACGATGATCCAGCCATCTTTCTCTTCATCAAAATATACAAGATCTATAAATCCTCTTTTTTCTTGTGTATGAAAATCTAGTTCAAACTTATGCTTTGCACCCGATTTTAGCTTTACATGTAAGGCACTGTTTAAAAACTTCTCGATTGAGTTTTTTATCTGTGTTTTTTCTGCTTCCTCTTCTATCTCAACCTTTCTAAAAAGTATCTCTTGCTCCATACGCTCTAAACTATCCCAATAAAGCTCAAATATCTTATGCGTGAGTGTGCCAAGTTTTGCAGCGCTTTCATCATAAGTCACACTTGAACTTGTGGCAGTTATGACCTCTTTTTTCTCAAAGGTAAATGATTCTAAAGTGTGCTTAACATAGCTGATATCTTGTGTCTGATGTACCAACTCCTCATTTACACTCTTTACATGTAAGCACTCTTTTGCATCTTGAGTAAAAAGCATCTCTTTGCTTACATGTAAGGGTTCTAGCATCATATGCAAGTAGCTATCTTCTCGCAAACTGATACCACCCTCTTTCTTTTCACTTAGTTGTGCCGAAATCACCACATCATGTTCGGCGCGTGTGAGAGCTACATAGAGTAATCTTTTCTTTTCTGCTAAGTGCTTGAGCTTATCTATCTCTTTTAAGACTCTAAGACTGAGCGGTTCATATTTATTGATCTTAAATCCTACGATCTCTTTTTTCTCACCACTGAGTGTAAAGTTATTATTTTTAAGGCTATCGCTTGTTATCTGGCTATACAAGCCTTTATCACTATTTCCTAATAACACAAGCGGGTATGCTAAACCTTTTGTGGAGTGGATAGAGCAGATCTCAACTGATTTGGTGTTGTCTGATTTAAAAAACGCTTCATCCTCTTTGGCTTCACTAAAATAGATAGCGTTCTCAAGTAGTTTTAAAAACTTATAGAGATTTGTCTCATTGGCGGTTTGATACTCCATACAAAGGTGAAGAAATTTATAAAGATTTGCCACTCTTTGCTCAATATCTTCAAAGTGAGCATAGGTGCCTAGTAGGTTTGCATCATCATAGATATATTTGACGAGTTCTGAGAGTGGAAGCTTTTTATACTGCTCTATATACTCTACTAGCTTTTGAGGTAGAGTGTTTGTATCTAAATGTTTTTTGATGCTGTTGTCATCTACTTTTAAGATGTTTGAGCGCATCGCTGCGACTGCGTAAAATCTTTGTGAATCACTAAGCGTATTTAGTTCTTTTTTAGAGAGAATATCTATCGCTTTGAGAGTGTTGTAAATATCATTGATCTCTTTTGTATGGTAGAAGTTATCACTTGCACTTACTTTTGCGGTGATCCCTCTTTGACGAAGCTTTTGTTTGAGCAAAAGCATCTTTGTACTACTGTCAAATACGATAGCGATTGCTTTTTTCTTCTCTTGAATCAGTTTAGAGATATGTTTATACTCATCTCTTTGCTCTTTTGCAATCTCTTCAATAAATGCAGCGATAGTATCAAGCTCATCTTTTTCATCATCACCATACGCTTTGGCGGTAATAAGAAATTTAAAACTCCCCTGCTCTTTTCTCTTTTCTTTAAACACTTCAAGCTCTTGAGAATGCGCTTCATAGTTTTGAGAGATAAGCTCGAGGTGTTCATTTTTTTGAAGTATTGCATCAAATATTTTATTGACATTTTTTAAGACAACGCCATCACTTCTGTGGTTTGTACTCATATCTTCTATAGAACTAAAGAGCTCTCTATCCTCTACGGCGTTATTAAACACCTCTATTTCTGCACCTTGAAAGGAGTAGATAGACTGTTTACTATCTCCTACGACAAAAAGGTTTGTATCCTTTAACATTGAGTTTTTGACAATATCAAACTGTATCTCATTTGTATCTTGAAACTCATCGACCATAATGTATTTAAAACCTGTTTTGACTTGTGGAATAATCTCTAAAGTTTTTGTGATGATACTATCAAAATCGATCTTGCCAAGCTCTTTTAAGCGCAGGTCATATCTTTCTTTGATGCTGTGTAAGAGAGATTTTATCATCTCTATTTTTTTAAAGAAAAGAGTCTCTTTTTGCAGATCTATCTGGCTATAAGCTTTCACTTTTTTTTCCATATCCTCTTTTAAAGCTGTTGCAAATGGATATTTCTTTGCACCTAAGCTTGGTGCTTTTTGCTCAGGATCCACATCTTTCCATACTACTGCACGAAAATCTAAGTAGCTTTCATAAAAGGTTTGTAACCATTGCTCTCTTAGCGTATCTCCATGAACTTCATACTCAGCCTCTGCACTATCTGGCAATGGATAGAGTTCAAAGATGAGCTTTTTATAAGTCTCAACATCGATGCTCTCTTGAGAGAAGCTGTCATAATCTTTTCTAAATTTGCTATTACTTACATACTTAGTGATGAGATTGTTTAAGAAAAAAACACTTATCTCACTGGAGATATCTAAGATCATCGCCTCGTTTTGAGGAGCATTAAAAAATTCAAAGATGATTCTAGAGAGTTCACTCTGTTTTTCATCCTCTTTGATGATGTTAAGCTGTGTATCTATGCGAGCAATATCTGCATTTGCTTTGATAATACTCAAACAGTAAGCATGAATAGTTGAGATCTTAGAGTTACCACTATCTGTATAGGCGTGTGTGAGTTTTTCTATGAGATAGGTGTGTTGCTCTTGTGTGAGATGAACATTTGCCTCTTGTATAGAACTATAATCACCATCTTTTTGGTCTAGTGCATCGAAAGCGATAATCTTGTGAACAAGTTCAAATATCCTACCTCTCATCTCTAAAGCCGCAGCTTCAGTATAGGTGATAGTTGCGATCTCACTTACCTTTGCAGGTTTAAGATCATCATAGTAACTCAGCTGAGTTGCATAATCTTCTCTAAAATAATCAAATCCAACTAAAGCGTTTATGTATCTTCTACTTAGAGTATATGTCTTGCCGCTACCAGCACCTGCACTTATGGCAAAGCTTTTTTGGATTGTGAATTTATTCATTATTTTTCTCCATTATTTGGTGAAGTTTTTCTAGCAGTTCAAGCTTATCACCATTTTTTTCAGAGCTGATTCTTGGTTTTATTTCATCAGCAACTTTGTCCATAGCGCTTAAACATTCATCATAATATTCGTTTGCCTCTTTATTGCTGAGCAAACAGCTCTCTATACCAAATCGTAATAGAAATTTTCTCTCCCACCACTTTTTGCTTCCAAGTAGATGCAATGCTGGTACATCATTTTTAATATATGCCGTTGTGGAGATTACATCATAGGCTGGAGCTAAAGAGATATTATCGATGTCACTATAGATAAGACCAAAGTTTTTAAGATGCGCGTCACCATTTTTTAAAAGGTTGTTGATGACAATCATTTTGTAAAAATTAATAAGTGAAGTTTTTTTATTTTTACCCGAAACAAATGTCTGAATCGTTTTAGCAACTTGCTCATAACTACCGCTGTATTTGTCTTCTCGCTGTTTTGCTTGAAGTACACACATATCTTCAAATCCTAAGTGCTCACCACTCTCTAAAATATCAAATCTTTTCATAATAAAAAGTTTTTCATCATCGGAGAGATAAAACTCAGGCGTAGGTACACCTGCATATTGCACCACTTTCATACAGTAGTACTCATTGAGGGAAAGCTCTTTATAATCCTCTCCCCATGACTTTACAATATACTGATCGAGTTTTAGTGTTGCTTTGTTTTGTACTCTAGCGATGATTTTTGGCTGGACTCCGCTAAGTGCTGAACTTAAAGCAAATCTTTCTACAAGCTCATCAAAAAGCTTCTCATCTTTTGAATGTAAAAGCTCATCGAGTGTGAGCAGACTATCACTCATATTTTTATGAGACTCATAGCTTACTCTTCCAACTATAGAGGGGGACATAAGCTGCAATAGTCCAAAATCATCTGTTTTTGTGATCTTAGAAAAATGTTTTTTAATAATAGAGAGTAGATACCCCTCAGGTAAGTGCATCTCAAAAATCGGATGTAAGTTTATATGCGAATAATCTTTTGTACGAACAGGCATTGTCAACGATATAAAATCTGTTTTTTCTTGCGTTTGATAACTAAAAATATATTCACCATTTTCAAACACCAAACCGCCAACAACTACGTCATCTACCTTTACATGTAGACTATCGTTCATCTAATAACTCCTCAAAAACAGGAAAATCAGATTTTTCTCTCAAACTAAGTTCATATCCAAGAAAGTCCGCTATCTGTAAAACCTTTTTAAATCCTATATCCACGCTTCCACCGTTTTCAAAACCACTAAGTGTCGCTCGTGAGATATGCAGATTTTTACACAACTCTGATTGTGATATATTTTTAGCTTTACGAAATTTCGCTATTTCCAATCCAAACTCTTTAAAATCCATCTAGGCTCTTTATCTGTATAATATATTTAACATATTAGTACTATTATTTTTATTTGTCAAATATATTATTCACTAAAATGACTGATTTTATTTTCTTTATTATTTTTACAGTTCATGTATTTTGATACTTTGCTTTTAATTTCTTCTAAGTGTGTTTTACAATTATCATCTTCCCAAGTCTCATTTGCATATATTAAAGACATTTTTAAATGTTGTGAGCTATCTTCAAATGCTTCAAATCTTGCTTTTTTCTCTTTAAATCTTAGTTACACACATCGTATAAATCCTGATATTTTTCTCGTAATTCAAGATAAAAGTTTACAACTCAACAGAGACAATTTTATGTCTAGTTTTAAAAACTATTATTTTATTTGTCAAATATAAAATACATTATTTACAGTAGTCTCATTCAAATTTATTTAGGATTCCATCGCATTTTTGCAAATTTAATCATTTTTTCTTCTCGTTTATCAAAAATACTTTGGTGAAGATCAAAATAATAATCTTTCCCTCTTCTTCTAGCATCAAAATCCTTAGAACAAGTTATAAATATATTTTCTATTTCTTGAATTTGTTTTAGCTGTGAAGCATCTTGGCTATTATTGACACCCTTATAAATATCAATTTTTTTGGATAAATCATCATCTTGTGCTTGAATATTTATCCCCATTTCCAAAAGAACAAAATTTCCTAGTCTTCTTTTTTGCCATTTATCTTTTGAACGATTATTTCTCTCACTATTATTATTTGTTGCCCAAATATGTTCTACAGAATAATAATCATTCACTTTTTTTGCATCTCTTGAGAGAAGAATATTATCTATGTCAATTGTTTTCTTTTGATTTAAAAACTCTTCATAATTCATTAAAAAATAACGCAAACCTCCCCATCGATAATAATCGATTTGTTCATCTTCATCCAGCTTTAGTGCTTCCACAAAATCTTTTTCAGGACACATTTCAAATATAAATTTTTTCATTCTATCTAAGAGCCAGTCGTGAATATTATCATACAAGAAGTTGCCATCTTCATCGTATGACCATTCATCTTCCCATTTTTTATCATAGTCCTCAAAATACCCATTGGCCAAACCAAACAACTCACCTTGCCCAGTATCTGTTCTTTTTGTAATATCTGGTAAAATATAAACTCTAAAATTTAAAATTTCCAACATATCTAAAAGTTTTTTACGTTTCGAATCATCCGTTTCTTTAGTCATAATCGCTAAATACAATGGCATAATTGACGCATAAGTGTTTTGTGAACGCAACTTTGATAGTATTGTATCTACTTCTTTGCCACTAGTTAAATTATTTTTATTGAAAAATTGAGCATATACCTTTGAAGCATAAACCATAAAATCAATAAATTGCTCTAACTTTATATAACTAGCATCATCAATATCATCAATTGGATATTGTGCCTTAATACCCTCATGAACATAATAACTTTTTGATTTATTTGTATCAAAATAAACTATCCAGCAAAACCTTAAAAAGCTATCCTCATCTTCTACACTTTCCTTATTTGCAATGGATAGATTTTTTAAAATTTCTGGCCAGTTTGATATTATTTTGTCTTTTAAGTTTGATTTGTTCATTTTAATAGAAAAGTAAAGTAAATAATTTTTGATTTTTTCCAATTGACTTAAAGGTTTTCCTCTGTCATTGATAACTTCAAACATAATACCTATTTCATTGTCATCATTAGGAGAATAAAATAAAAAGCCCAGCCTAGAAACAATTGTTGTAAGAATCTCCGAACACTCTGCTTCATACATTTTTATCCATGTTTGAATCAACTTTTTAGCATTTAAAATATTTTTTTTTGAAGAGATATCAGGACTCAAAGTTTTTTCATCATCTTCTATAATAACTTTATGAAAGAAATCCTTTGTATCTCTATTGGCTTGAAATACAAATCTTTGATTTCCTGTTTCTCCTCGCTTTACAAATAACTCTTCATATTCTTTATTATTTACTTTTTTCAATAGCCCATGAATTATTATGATTAAAGTCGTCAGTCGCTGTTGACCATCAACTATTTCATAGAAACTCTCATTTTTTTTAGCCACAATTGTGCCCGTATAATGAATATACTGTGACCCCATTAAATATTTTATATCATCCAATAAGGCTTGAACCTGTTTCTCTTCCCAAGCGTAACCTCGTTGGTAGTCTGGTATTTGAAAATAACTTCCCTTAAAAATTTGAGATAACGATTGAAGTTGATCTGTAGCCATTGTTTAATTCCTTTTAAATGCTATTGGATTGCGTTCTGATTTTAAATATAGAGGGTGTGCAGGTTCTCCTGATTTATTTAACTTTAAATAATAAGCATTATCTATTTGATTGAGAATATCTTGGCTTCTTTGCATGTACCTACCATGATTTCCCCATGCACATATAACTTTATCAGCTTTGTTTGAATACTCCTCAATATATTTATCATTTTCTATCCCTATTGGATCCACTTGATTAAACATGTCCGATGGCTTTGTTGCTCTAAATGCGAATAAATTCAACATAAATAAACCTCCATAACCCCATGATTTTGCAAAATTAATGCATCTGATAATTGTTGGATCATCTATATTTTCATCAGCTATTGAAGGATTTAAACCAATAAATACAACCATTGCTTTCTTTTCGTCCCATATCCTAGAGAGTACATACCTATAATTTCTATCAGCCGATAAAATAGCATCTGCATTCATCCTATACTTCCTTCAACACTGTGTTTATTTAAAACACCCTCATGACACATCAACCGAATATCGCAGTATCCACAAGCCTTTTCATCTGCATTATTAAACACAAAGTGCCCTGCTTCTATGTTGTCTTTAGTTTCATAGATGAGTTTTTTTAGTTGCTCGTTGTAGTCACTATTGTAGTGAGCAGTATCTTTTAGCTCCTCTATGGTTGAGAGGTTTGCAAAGTGGTAGTAGGGATTTTCTCCCTTAAAACTGAGCAAGTGCGCTTTGTACTGAAAATCAGGATGCTGTTGTGAAGCGTAAAGGATGTAGAGTGCAAGTTGAACATCTTTAAGCGTTTCGACCTGTTCTTGTTTTGTTTTATCTATGTTGGAGCTCATCTTTTTAGACTTATAGTCTATGATGTTGATGTGTCCATCAAGAGCATCAAATCTATCTATGAAACCTTTGATAAAATAGTTTGTATCTTCCTTACATGTAAGATCATAGGGTTTGAGATCAGCATCAAGGGCAAACTCTTTTTCAAACTCACTGTTAGCAAAAAATCCAAACTCTTGGGCATGTTTGATATAGTAATCCACAAACTTTGCAAGTAAGCCTTTTTGGCGTTCATCTTTGAGTCCTGCTTGAAGGTTTAAGAGAAAGATCTGATGATGGATATTTGGTTCTGGTATCTGCGTTTGCTCATAGGCAACTTCTGATTTTTCATACATCAAACTATAAAGTTCTTCTACATCGACTGAGCTAATATGGCCCTCTTTGATTGCGCTACCAAATAGCTCAAAGCAAAGGTGCATCAAAGATCCCTGTTCCATCACATCAAACCCCTCTTCACTTTGTTTTGGGGCTTGAACTTTTACTTTATTTGAGTAGAGATATGCAAGTGGACACGAGAGATATTTATTGATCTGAGAAGCTGAGAGATGCGAAGCTTTTATATCTTCAACTCTTTTTCCATCATACTTTGTAAACTCCTTACATGTAAGGCTTTGAAAATACTCTTCATCTGTCGCATTTTTAATGATCGTCTGTGAATTAAGTGCCAAGTCATTAACACTTTGTATCTCACTGACATCGATAGTCTCATCAAAGCTGTTTCCAATCAATACCGAACGGCTTAGCTCTCTTTTGCCGCTGTATGATGCTGTGATGATATAAAGGTTTTCACTCATACGTTTGAGTTCACTAAGATGCATCTGCGAGCTTGTAAAGTAGTTGTTTGAGTAAAAATATTCTATTTCATCCTCATAACTATATAAGAAGTTATCTTCTGCTTTTGGAGGAAAATGGTTGATATCTGTTCCCACAAATATGATATGTTTATATCTTCTACTAAGACCCACTATCTGGTTTGGCTCAGTGATCTCTATACCAACCTTTTCATCTAAAATCACGATGCTTGATTTTAAAAGCTCTTTAGCACTCTCATCAAATGTGATTCCTAGTCGTTCATATAAACGGGATCGTTTTTCACTCTGCGTTTTGTAGCTATTGAGGGCGTTTAAAACTCTTTCATCTTTTGAATTATAAAAATGACTCAGCGGTGTGCCTTTAGAACTATAGCCTTGCATCTTATACTCATCTAAAAAGAGTTTGTAGATTGGTGCGTACTCGTTGATATCGGAAGCTACGATAAGGATCTCGTTTGCATCTTCACCGTTTTGTAAAAGTTTTCTAGCGATCTTGATTGCCGTTTTGATCTCATCGATATTGTCAAAGATTTCATGAGATGGAGTGAGTGTTTTACTGACATGGGTGGCTTGTGATTTTATCTTTAGCTTTTTTACGCTACTGAGCTTTTGTAAAAACTCTTCTTGCTTTTTAGATCTTATGAAATTGATATCCCCTTCTCTAAACTCATCCACAAACAGCGATTGATAACCTTCAAACATCTCTATTTTAAATGTCATATTGACTATGGTCTCTATATCTGCGATATCTACAAGAGCGTGTGTTTTTTTATATGTCTGATAAGAGCTATCAATGCGTAAGAGAGCTTCAAGTTTTTCACCCTCTAAAAGAAGCGAAAATTCGATTTCATTTCTATGGCATTTAAGAATAAAGTTCCAGATTGTCTGCAAACTCTGCGCATCACTGGTGAGATAGTCAAAGTATTTTATATCTTGCTCTTGTATGATCTTATAGATAATTGCACTAGCCATTGCCTCATCGATGATATACTCCATGTGGCATTTTTCAAAAAGCTCAAGCATTAAAGCATCAAGGGTGATGATCTTGTCAAAGAGTTTGGCATCAGATTGAAGATCTCTTGCCTTTTGATTTGAATAGGTGATGATAAGATTTTGTTCGAGTTGTTTCATGCATTGATCTCTAAGACTTTATTGATCTCATCTTTTAATTCTGTTGAGATATTTTCAGCCTTATCTTTGCACCAAAGAAGGTAGTTTTTATCACTCAAAGCAACCTCTGCTGGAGTTTGTCCCTTATACTTTCCAAATCCAAATGTGACCACTATATCTTTTTTACCTATCTCTAAAAAGTGCATAATCGTATAATAAAGATCCTCATCGAGATCAAAATTATCTAGCATGTAATATAAAGTGTTGCGTTCAGAGATGGCAAGTTGGCTAAAGAGTTGCCCTTTAAATTTACCCATCGGCATATATTCTAAAAGTATAGGTCCACGGCACAGATCAATCATATCTTGTAAGCTTTGCTCTTGCAGTAATCGGTCAAAGAGATTTTTTAAGACAATTACATCACCCAAAGCATCATGTGCTTTTATCTCAATACCGAGTGTATCGATTATCGCTTGCTCATCTTTATAGAGTCCCCATTGATATCGTTTATGCTGCAGACCATGCGGTGTATCAAGTGGATATTTAGCTCGAAGAATTCTAAAGGTATCAACAAGCTGCATCTGTGATGTAAACCCCTCTTTTGCAAGCATATCAAGATCGAATTTGGCGTTTTGAATTACAATAAGGTTTTCTGATGTGTTTAGCTCACAAAGTCTTTGGTATGCGTTTGTATCTACACATAGTGGTTTGCCAACAATCATCTCGGGAGTGATATGATGTACTGCCATTGCATCAAATTTAATATCTAATGGCGGAGTACAGAGTTCATTGTGCAACTCATCAATTTGAGAGGTAATATCTACAACCACATAGCTTAACTGACATATACGATCCTCTTCTAGGGTTCCTGTTGTCTCTGTATCTAAAATAATGATTTTCATAACTGTGCCTTTTTTATTTATTTTCAATTATACTAACTTTAATACCCCGTGAGCAAAATAAAATTCTACTCTTTGAATTAGACATTATTATGTCTCTTTTAATACAAAAAGCCAAAAAGCCAAAGAGGTATTTTATTGCCAAAGCCAACTTCAATATCATCTGCTACGATATATGAGTTTTGTATATCTTTTATCTGATTGTATCTTTTGCCTTTTCCACCAATTTCAAAAGTGTAAAGATCATTGACAATAAAGTCTCCTTTTTTTGAGACTTGTATCTCATGCTGAGAGTTTTGAAGAGCGGATGCAAAAAAGCTCTCTCTTATACTACCAACATCTGAGCCTTGGCAGATAGCTTTAAACATATTTGGGTTATCAAGATATATCTTTTCAGGTTTTTTGATTATCTCTTCTCCTCTTGCGTATGATGAGACCATTCTCACAATTTTTCCACTTGAAAGCGCATTGAGATAGGTATAGAGTGTTTTTATATCCACTTCTACAGCTTGAGCGAGTGTTGTCATATTTGGCTTGTAAGGAACAGTTGTACAAAGCATAGTCAAGATTTTTTTGATGTTTCTGAGTTTTTTGGGATCTATACTATATATTTTTAACAAGTCAATATCAATAGTTTTATTGATAGCTTCTGATAGTTTAATCTTTGATGTTTGGATATCTTCTAGGTAAAATGGGTAGTAACCATACTCTAAATACTCTTTGAAATATTGAAGTGGTTTGAAATCTGAAAGTATCTTAGTAGCATATATAGTATGTTCCTTGGTTATATTTTCAAGTGTTAGCTTCTCAAATTTTCTATTTGTTTCTATCTCTAAAAACTCTCTAAAGGAGAGTGTAGAGAGGCTATATTTTATAGCGCGTCTGCTAAGGTCTGCATTATCAAGGTGCAATGCTGAGGAACCAGAAAATATTACATTGATCTCTAAAAAATCCCAAATTGTTTTAAGATCATTTGCAAAATCTATTTGTGTATGGATTTCATCCAATATAAGGAGCTTCCCACCATAACTTGCAAACTCTTTTGCAATATCTAAAATCGTAGTAGAGCTCATCAAAGGATGATCAACACTGATATAGATCATCTCATGTGGAGCTAAAGCCTGTCGCTTCATAAATTGTAAAAGCAGAGTTGTTTTACCAACACCTTTTGCACCAACTATTCCGATGATCTTATTTTTTAAATTGATCTGATTTAAAAGGTCTCTTTCATAAGCAGGTACTTTTTTTGAAAGAAATAGCGATGAATACACTTGTAAAGATTCTAACACTGACATAGCATCCCCTTAATATTTGGGAATATAATACCAAATATTTACATTATATTTGTATATTTATTTACAAATTATCAATTTAATATCTGTTTTATCCCCTCCAAGCCACCAAGTGGGATGCTAATATCCTTTTCTAGATAGACTTCAAAATCTCTAGGATTGATACGGATCAGTGTTGCGTTTGGATGTTGCTTTGAGATTCTTTCACCTTTCATTCTCACAGATGGAATCGCAACTCCAGCACCGATCTCTATGATGGCCAATTTTTTATTTGCTATGTTTTTAATCCAACGGTTATAAAGGGCTTCTTGTTTATCTGAACGTTTAGCCAACCAGTCCCAATCTCCAAACATCATAATATTTGGTCTTGCAGTGCCGCCACACTCAATACATTTAGGGATATTGAGAGCTTTAAACTTTTGCATATCCACTTCAACTTTTTCATCTTTTGCACTCCAGATACCATGTTTGCTACATGTACATTGAAAATGATGAATAGTTCCATGGATCTCAAGTATCTTCTCTTCATCAAATCCAGCTTTTTGAAACTGACCATCGACATTTGATGTATAGATAAAGTAATCCTCGTTTTTCTCTTTCACAAGATCTAAGAGCATGTAAAACCCATCATGAGGAGTTGTTTCTCTGTAAAGATTCAGACGGTGTCCATAAAATGCCCAAGCAAGTTCTGGATCTTTATGAAACCATGCAGGGTTTGCCATTTCTGAAAAACTATATCCTAAATTTTTAATGACAGGATATGCTTTCCAAAATCCTGCAGTCCCACGAAAATCAGGTAAACCACTATCAACACCCATTCCTGAACCTGCAGTGATAAGGATTGCATCTGCTTCTTGTATGATCTTTTTTGCTTGTTCAATGTTTGTTTGCATTATGTACCTTTTTATATTTATTTTATAGCAGTTCTTTGACTATAACATGAGACAAACTTGAGTTTTAAACTTAATAGCTTCAATGCTTTTATCTTCTCATCAACAAGACAATTGTCATGTAAAAAAATAGATTTTAAACTTTTCATGTACAAAATATCAGTTAAAAAATCAATTATCTGATTGTCATATGCGACAAGGTCTTTGAGCATGGGTAGCGTTGCAATCTCATCAGGTATGGTCGTTAGCTGGTTGTTTTGTAGCCATAATATCTCTAAATTTTTTAGATTGCATAGGGTTTGCGGTAAATTTTTAAGTTCATTGCCACAGATATACAACTCTTTAAGCGACATTAAATCACCTATCTCATCAGGCAGCACGCCAAGAGAGAGATTGCTTAAATCTAAGAGTTTGAGATTTTTTAAAAGTTTTATATCTCTTGGAAGTTTTTCATGGCTAATATTATTGTTATCAGCCCAAATGATAAGTTTTTGCAAAGCAGTAAAAGATGTGGTCATTGCCTGTCCTTTTTGTTGATAGAGAACTATAACAAGATTTTAGGACAGCTTTGTGTCTTTCTTATTGAAAAGAATTTTAATATCTAACTTATTGTAATTGTATATTAATACGTATTATTTTCAATTTTAGATAAAGATAAATCGGATAAAAAAGTTTTCATAGCTTCTGCAAAATATTGTTTATAATTTTCCTTAGAGATTAAATCACTTTTAGCAATCTATATGCGAATTTTCTTTGTCATACGGCAGATAATGTAAAGTCTTTGTACCCTTCCCACCATACATTGATGTCATCATCTTGATAGTAAGAAAGAGGGAAGTCTTTTAGTTTATTCACAATACTCCATTCTTAGTATTTTTATATTCATTACATTAGAAGTTTTTAAACTCAAAAATTTTCTGCCCATTTCTCCCAAAATCCTGGTTCATCGTGGTGGGCATTTTGCATCGCTATAGCTAAGGGCAGATAGTAAAACTTAACACCTTCGATTTTTGAAATCCCATCTTCACTTTCCAAGTAGTCCTCAACTAAGTTATATTGCTGATTTTTCATATCATAAGGCAGATCAATATACAACTGTCCTTGATAACTTTCCCATCCATCTTCTCTAGCAAAATCGCCGCACATCTGGTATCCAACCCCATGATGTTCTAAAAAAGCTATCAGTTCATTACGCTCTTTATAGTTTTTATAATCCTGTAATTCAAATTGCTTACCTTCAAATCTGACAAATATAACATCTCTTTTTTTCTCTCGCGCGATCTTGTCAATATAATCTATGATCATTGCCATGTTTTTCTCCGATAAGTAAAATTTTGTGATCTTTGCATCTTTACATTAAAATAAACTTCAAAGTAAATTATCCAAAGTATAACGACTTTGAATATAAGATTTCAGCCTTTGATGTTCAGTTTTTAGGGTATCAATTTTTTGATTTAACTCTTGTTTGAGTTTGAGTCTGCTCTCATAAGTGCTTAGATCAATTTTAATATGTTTTTGTAGATAATAATCTTCGTTATCTCTTACATCTGTTTTCAGGGCTGTAATATAAAGCATCTTCCCGCATGGCTCAACAAACCCTGCGTTGTACTGATCTCTCACAAAACCATAGTAGATTTTACAGTTATAATGATTAGACACCAATGCCTCAAACATCCCATCAAAACTCAAACCATGTAAACCATGCAGATATTTTTCACTAGCTTTATCTAGTTCTTTTAAATCTTTGTTAAAAAACTTTCTCCATTTATCGACAGGTTGTCCCCATGAAGAGTCTTGCAGATACCCCTCAGTAAAATCAAGTGCCAAGTAATGATTTGCCACTAAACTTGCATCGCTTATAAGAGTTGAGAGATTTGTATAAACGCTATATACAACTTTTGCCGAAGGCAAAGTTTTATCTTCAATGAGCGCCTCATCAAATATTTGTTTTGTTATATGTACAATATCACTTAGCATAGAGTTCCTTCTTATAGTAAAGTGTTTTAAGTTCTTTATTTTTTTTGTATTTCACAAAACCTCTTTTTTCATACAATATAATCGCTTCATTGTGCTCTTTTGTTGTATAAAGGTGAAGCTCTTTATATCCTCGTTGTTTTGCTAGATCTATAGCAAAATCTAAAAGTTTTGAACCGATTTTCTGACCTCTTTGCAATGGATGTACCCCATACCAGCCAAGCCATGCTGCCTGATTAGTGTATTCAGAATACAAGCCAACTATTCCGACAACTTCATTTTTGTCAGTGATATAAACCCAATAATCCAGCTTCTCTATACCACTTTGTATATAAAACTTTTGAAAATTATCAGGATCTAAGCTAGCTGCTAAAGTTTTTTTATCAAGCTTGCTAAGAGCTTCAAAAATTTCATCTCGTAAAAAAATAGCCTGTTGAAGTGTTGCTTTACTAAGTTGTTCTATTGACATAGATATTCTCCCTTACATGTAAAGAAAGTTTACAAAATAAAGAAGACAATTTTATGTCTGATTACTCATTGATGCTGTATGGACTTAAGTGCTTCAAAAATGACATTTTTGATGTTTTCAAATCCTTGACCTTTGTGTGGAACAAACTCTTCATTGGCCATATAAACTCTTTTATTAATCTCTATCATCATTGTAAAAACATTTGGGTGCTCGACATAAAGATCTGGAATGATACTTCCAGAATAGGGATAATTCTTTTCTACCGTGTATCCATGATCTTGAAATATTTTTTCTACATTTGTAATCGCTTGGACATCACAGTTCGTTGCATTAAATCCTATACATATATCAGGTGTATTTGGCTGAATATCATCATTAAATGCATGGCAATCAATTATATATATTTTTTCAAATACTGACAAAGATTGTTCTACAGCACATTCTAATTCTTCATGATGACGTATATAGGGTTCTATTGAATAATCAACATTCTTTTTTAACAGTTCATTGTAGAAAGTTCTTGTATATTTTATACCTCTTCCTATACTTCCCATAGTTTCCCGTTCATCATTAAAGCGTTCAACATCGATGTACAGTCTGCTTTTATTAAATACAATCCGTGTGCAAAGCTCAAAATCGAAAAGTTCATCTGTAAACCAATCTGTACTATAAAAAAGCTCCTCTTTAAGTTTTTCTTCCGATAAAGAGTAGGTTATTTCCCCTAAATCAGTGCTTGAATGAGGAATATGCAGTATTAAATAATTTTTCATTAAACTCCTTTGTGTCTTTTTTAAATATGTTGTTGCTCATAGAAGCAGTGAAACCACCAACAGTGGTGATCTTGACTTATAGGATGTTCACCTCGTCCACAAAACTCTTTGACTTAGTTCACTATCGAGTTTGATTGTCTCGGTTAAAAGTTTTGTTTGAAGTGTATGGCATCATTAACGCTTATTTTTTATTTTAAATATCTATAACTATCGTCTGCATCTGCGATTTTTCTAAAGATAAGAAATAATCTTCTAAAAGTAAAATTTCCAAGGCATTAGGTGGCGAGTAGTCGCCTTTTAAAACTCTTTGAATCTCATATTTGTATGGATAGAGCTCATAATTCAGTGCTTCAATTTCTAGAAATGCATTTTTAGAAATTGAAGAATTACGATTCCCTTTGAAGTTGTGATGGGATAGAAACCAAGTAGCTCCGGCTTCCATTCTTTGGATCTTTTAAATAGACCGTTGCACAATCTTTCTCCTTGCACATACACCGACCTTCTATCATAAGCTCTTCACCCATATCAAACTGCATCTCTATACCACCATCAAATTCGATCAGTATTTGTACAAACTGATATTAAATTGGTGCTTTATTGAGTTTTATACTGATAGATTTTTTCATCGTATCCCTTCGTAAGAATATTTAAGGAGTTTTGGATGGTAAATATTATTACTGTGATTTACTACTTTCATGATAAAAATCCCATCCTCTTATTATCATCTAGCTGTTTTACAGTAACCTCATTTTGAAGTCTCTCTAAGAGATCATTTGCATCTCGCAAAGGTCTAAACCTGTTTTGTCTAGCAACTGCTGCAAAGTCTCCAGGTGTGAGTTGTCTGAGATTTTTTAAACTTGCTTCAACTGACGCTGATGGCTTTGGAAATTTAAAAAGTTTTACATAGGAGAGAAACATCTTCCATGACTGCGTTGGTGTTAAAAAACCAAATTCAAGTTTGAGATCAAACCTTCTTAAACTCGCCTTATCAAGATTGTCCATTAAATTTGTTGTGGCAATAAAAACTCCATCAAAGTTTTCCATCTGTACAAGCATCTCATTGACTTGCGATATTTCCCAACTTCGTTGTGCACTACTGCGATCTGCTAGAAAGCTGTCCACTTCATCAAACACAAGCACGGCATCATCTTCTTTTGCATGAGCAAAAGCTTTGGCAATGTTTTGTTCTGTCTCTCCGAGATATTTTGATAGAAGATCGCTTCCTTTAACAAGCATCAGTGGTTTATGCAAAGTATCTGCAATATATTTACCATAAGCACTTTTTCCAGTTCCTGGAACACCATATAGACACAATCTCGCACTCATCGTCTCTTTGATTCCAAGAGTTAGCTCTTGAAGATTCATCGATGTATTGATATATGAAGGATCATAGTTTGCGCTCAAATTTTTTTTCACTTCTTTTTCAATACCTTTAAACCCTTGCGCTTTTAGAGTGTTATTGACAATATGAGTCATCACATCTTTTTGCTCTAATCCGCCAATATTGCTTGCTACTTTTGCGGCCCTGCTTATAAGTGCTGGAGCGATGTTTTCATTGAGTGCAAGGTTTTCAATCGTTTTATCATCTAAAAGATTATTACTGTAATTTTTGATGATCTCTTTACGCGTAGTTTTTGGCGGTATTGGAAGTTCAATACTCATATCAAAACGTCGTACTATGGCATTATCAATACTATCAATGTTGTTAGTTATCCAGATAGTTGGAATACTATTAGATTCTAAGACTCTGTTGATCCATGCTTTATCTCTTTGTCTCTGTGGAGGGGCAAAAAATCCACCTCTGCTGCTTTCAAAAATATCTTCTGCTTCATCATACATCAACAAAGTTTTCTTATTGTTAAGGAGTGATTGCGCACATTTATATGCACGAAGTCTTTTAGGTCCATCTATAGACTCATCATTTTCATTCGTATAACTAACCTCAAAGATTTGAGTTTTAAGCTTTTGCGCAAGTACTTTTACAAGCTCTGTTTTTCCAGTTCCTGGAAGACCATATAAAAGGATATTGACTCCGCTTTGTTTTGTAGCAATAGCATTTTTGAGATATGGAACTAAAATAGCTAAGTCATCTGCGATATGTTTATAGTTTTTTAAAGAGAGTTCACTTTTATTGCATGGCTTGATAATATCTTTAATCATCGCAGCTATATCTTCATCGAGATTGAGAAGATTATCTAAAAAGTTATCACTGTTCGACTCAAATTTTCCATCTATTGTACTTCTATAATCTTTTTTGAATGTAATGAGTGAAGATTTTGAGAACTTTGAATTTATATTAAAAATCGCATCTATCTCATGTTTTGGAATATCAAGGATTACACTTAGTGCACGTTTTACTTGAGTTGTGTTAAGTTCACTCCCAAGCAGATTTAGAAAGTTTTCCATAATATCGTACTGCTTTACAATAACAACAAACTCAAGTACCGCTTCCTCATATCTACTAAGGTTCATAAGCTTTGTAATATTTGCAATATTTTTGCTAAGCAATGTAATAGAACCTAACTCTTTTTGCTGCTCAAGTTCATAGAGTCTGTTTTGTAAAATCGCATAAGGCTCTTTTATACTATATTCATCTGAGTCCATTTTTGTAAATTGGCCAATATCTAAAAAGTAGGCTAATTCATCTTTTGAAAAATATCCACTATTATCAAGAAACACATTGTGTCCACCAAGTTTTAAGATTATACGCAGAGCCCATAATGTCACTTTATCAATAATCTGTTCATCAATATGGTATGCTTTCTCAAATTCAAATATAGGATTGTAATTTTTTTTACGAAATCTCATCTGTAACTCCTAAATTAGATAGCAGAAGTATATTGATTTTACTAGACATGATTATGTCTCAAATTAGAAAGAATAGTATATAGTTCTATTTAGATAAGTTTTATTTCTTAACTTAAAATCATTAGTATCCTTACGTCTAAAAAATATTTAAAATGGCTTCGAAAAGACCTAAAACAGAAGATTATTTAGTTTTTAAGGGCGAATACACCTCTATAAGTAGAATGTGGCTCTATATTTGTGTATGTTGTTTTACTCTCCAATAAAATCATAAGTATCACCTCTATTGCACCATAAACAAGACATAATACTGTCTAAAAATAACGATATACTACATCTAAATAACTGGAGATTCAGCATGAGCAAACATAATCTAACCACACAAAACCTCGATACAATAAATAAAAAAATTGCAGAATTAAAAGAAAAAATTACAAAAATTGAGAATGATTTAGAGCACAAAAATGGGAATAACTCTAATTCAATTAATAGCATTCAATTCGAGCAATTGCATTCTTATTTTGAAGAGATCAAACTTATTTGGAATGATATGGAAACTATTCGCGAAGAAAACAAATGGTAAAGTTTAAGCCTGCCAACAACTATAGAGATACCGAGTGTCCGATTCATAAAACAGTTCGTTTTTTAGTGTAATAACCAAGTTGTCCTTGTCTTCTGATAGTCAAACTATACAAAATACTTCGGACAACTATGTGTCTACTTCTTTAACTTAATATACCCAAGTGATTTGAGATAATTCTACTGATACAGATGATTGTATATTTTCTGGACAATTAACGCTTTTATCTGCTATGTCATTTAATGATATAATCGTATATTCAGGTTCTAAAAAAATATTTTTCATATTCCCAGTTGCATTATTACAATAGATATTGTTGTGAAGTCTTAAATAAGTTAGATCAAAATCGACATATTTAATCTTTATACTATTACAAATTGTTACCTCTTCTTCGCTCTTATAAAAGTCTTTCTGAAGTATTATTTGTTCGTCTTTTGATGTTAATTGATATTTATCACTTACTAACAATGTAGTTACATTTAAAAATCTAATTTTGTCAGATAAAAAACCGTATTCAAGGCTCTTACCTTTTTCGTCTTTTTTATAAGTTTTTACCGATGGTGCATCAATAATACAAATACAATTTAACCCAGTATACTGTTTGAGGCAATCTATTAAACTATCTTTATCTTTACAACAATTCTCATCCAGCACCCGTTGCGAAATAAAACCTATCTTGCCATTATGCACAATATCATTCATATCAAGTAAAATAGGTCTATTTGTAATATCCGTATCTTTATCGCAGTCGTTTTTACAATCTTCATACCAATATCCGCTACCATTTTTCGATAAATAACGAGTTTGCAAATCAAGTGCATCAGTGATTTCTAAAGCTGCAACATGTTCATAATATGCATATTGTCTATAATTTACATTACATCCTTGAAGACAGGGATTATTATAATAAAAAGGTGAATAGACAGCTTTTAATACTTTATCTGCTTTGTTTATTGCAAGTGGCATCGATCCTTTTATCCACATACTTTTTAATTGAGAAATTGAAATAAATGTAATATCTTTATTTACTTCAATAATTTCATCTATCGCTTTTCTAATTTTAGTAACTGTAGTTGATGTGGTAGTATCTTTGTAAATAACATTTATTTGAAATTCTTTGATTTGAGAATTTACATTGCAGATTAATTTAAGAATATCACAAAATAATTTTTTTTCTTCAGTTATTCCTTCCAATCCGTAAGGCAATACGATCACAATCCCTCCTGGCTGATCCCATTCACAAAAAAGTTCATCTTTTGTTTCAAGTACTGCAATGTTTGATTGCGTGGTAAATCTATTTTTCCAAATATTTGGCGTATTACAAGACATTGCACGAAACTCTTCATAGGTAAATTCATCTGTCTTTGCATTATTACACCAATAACAGGACATAACTAAATTACTTATTTCATAATGTCCCCGTGGATCGCGTCTATCAACCTCCATAGTTCGACCTCTAGTAGTCAAACGTTTTGTTCTAATTTTTCCAGAATTAATCAGTGTTCTTATCTCAGACTCTTTGATAAGACAGTATTCACATTGTCTATCTTTACAGTCGTCACCATACCATTCTTCAAATACTGTTTTCTCCAGGTTACGTTTTGCCATCGCATTTCTTTGCAAAATACTCTTATATCGATTATTCGCTATATCAAAAGACATTTTATTGCTCCATTATACATATCATATTAATTTCAACAAATTCTATCACATAAAATCAACTTTGGGTGTAAACAACTTTAAAATTCCTCTGCCCACTTCTCCCAAAACCCCGGTTCATCGTGATGAACGTTTTTCATCGCTATTTCTAATGGTAGGTAGTAAAACATTACACCCTCCATTTTTGGAGTGCCATCTTCATTCTCCAAGTAGTTTTCTAAAACCATATATTTTTTATTTTTTTTGTCAAATGGCAAATCGATGTAAAGCTGTCCTTTGTAACTGCTCCATCCATATTCACTGGCAAAATTTGCGCACTCTTCATATACAATCTCATGTTCTTCTAACAATTTGATAAGCGATATACGCTCTTCAAATTTTTCACAATCACCACGAAACTTTTCACCCTCAAATACAACATACAGCACACCATCTTGCTTATCTCTAGCTATTTTATCTATATCTCTGATTACAACTGGCACCTTTTTCATCCTTGTGATTGAGCTTATTAGAAAAGCCATAAAGATGACTGTTCTTAAATTATATAATGTTACCCGATTAACACGGAATTATTAAGGGTCCCTATTTTCCAATACCCTGGTTTATAATGGTTTAAAAAATCAAGACAGAAAATTTGCTTAATTTATTTGCGTAAAATGTTTATCTAACCATGCAAATAAAAGCTTCTCCTGTGTATTTGACAAATCTGAATTATCAATTGCGCTGGCTTGGATTAATGATCGGCAGTATATCTCTACTGCAAATTGCAAGATATCATTCAAAAAAAATCCATATATGTATGTATCATTGCTTTGAATCTGCTTTGTATAACTGAACATACAATTTTGTAAAACATCGGCCCATTTTTTCAGCTCTTGACCGGTATATGGAAGTTTTACAATATAGTCACCAAACTTTCCGCATGCAGATTCGTAAAAGTTAGAAAAATATGAATATTGAAACTTAATCTTGCAATTTTCTAGAATTCGTTTTTTTTCTGTGCAGCAAACGAACTCAGTATGCAATGAATGCAATGTACAAGGAACCTTAGAAAACTGTTTTTCTATACCTATTGGATCAAATACAAACTCATTGAGCATATCTACATATATAATATGTGTTGAAGCACTTATACTATCCATAAGTCCAAATATTTGCCACTCCGTATAATATTTTTTCAAAAAGAGAAAAAACTGTTCCATTGTATCTTTATTAGTAAATTTTAAAATATCTTGGCAAATGCGTAGATTGATTAGTCGGCAAACAATATTGACATCTTTTATATGTTTAGTAAAAAGATCTATATATTGCCAGTAAAACTTTTTATGTTCGACAAGTTGATTTAGATAGTTATGATACACAGCTTTTTTGACCGATTTTTCTCGCCTATAGTTTGATATCTGTGTCAATGCATCTTCAATGGTTATATTTTTATCTTGCAATATCTCTATATCTGCCCAATAATAAAAGTCAAACACTTTCAATCTTTTATATGTAAGAAAATAGGAAATCATCTGTAGGGAGAGCTTTATCTCTTTAGGAATATGAACATCTAAAGTGTTTAATTCTAAAACACGCTCCAATATCAAGTTTTCAAGTATAGTAAACATCTGATCATGTTTTGGTAACGCATATTTTTCAACAAGATTGCCACTGTCATCGAAACTTAAACTATATATACTTCTTTGTGTATAAATAATTTTTTCTCTTGCATAGTCGATGTTACATGGCAAAGTGATCATGCAGTATGCAGCTAAACCATCATCGCTCACTTTTATTTCATAGGATTTATAAAGATTTACTTCAAAATGTACAAAACTAAAATGTTCTACATGATCCAAAGCATAGATTGCGTCATAAAATATTTCGTTGCCACAAAGTTCACATACAAACTGTTCTTCTTGATTATGATGTCGCAAAATAAGCTTCTGCTCACCACATGAGCAAATATACCCATCAATAGAATAATCTGTTTGAACTGTTTGATAAAACAGATGGTTTTGTTCATCAAAGGGTACGGTGATTTTCCATGGGATACTTGTGTCTTTTATCTGCGCACTAGCAACTATTTCACTTTGATTCGTCTGTAAAGGTATCATATATCGACTCATCATAACTTCCTAATATTGATACAGAATTATATGAATTAATCATGACAACTTTATGTCTAGTTTATTGGTGGCAGTATAAAATATTTTTTTATTTAAAACTAGACACAAATGTGTCAAATTATCTGCTACAATCAGAAAAATAAAATTAAATGGGGAATTTATGCCACTCTATTTCGAAAAGACAGGTTCTAAATATGACCGTCTCTCCTATATCTATGATCGTCTCTCTCGCTCGCCAGATGGAGTAACAATCAAAGATCTTGCAGATGAGTTACATGTAAGCACAAAAACTATTCAGCGAGACCTACATGAAGCCTTATCTGGTAGTGGAATATATTGTGATGGACGCAGATGGAAACTCAACCGTGGACAAGCAGACGATGGTCTTGCTAATGAAGAGAGAATTGTATTGGGTGTCTTGGATTCCTTAGCAAAACATGCAGGTCCAGTCTTTTATAATAAAGCGCATCAGCTCTTAGAACAAGTGACTTGCCAGCTTGATCATCCATTATTTACAAATCTTGATTCTGAAACATTATCCCAAGCTCATCTTGAAATATTTACTCATTTAGAAAATGCTATTAAGTCTCGTCATCTTATTTCAGCTTCCTATACAGCTATCACCAAAAAACAACGAAACGTAAAACTCAAACCCCTGCGTCTTGCTTTCTTTGATGGATATTGGTATCTCTTAGCTTTTGATGTCGAAGCAAAAGACACATTTAAAAAGTTCCACCTTAAATCACTTAGTTCTATAACGGCACTTGAGGAGAATTTTAGCTATCCAAAAGAGATCTCTAAGCTGATAGAAAAAGCGTTTTCAGTATGGTTTGACCTTTCAGATGCCTTTGAAGTAAGGCTATGGGTTTCAAAAGAGATAGCGCCCTACTTTGAGAGAAAACCCTATAATGGCCAAAGTATAGAGGGTCGTGATGCAGATGGGTCTATTGAAGTTGTTATCAAAGTGACAAATGAGATGGAGATTCTTCCAATTGTGCAATGGTATCTTCCCCATATCCGTATTTTAAAACCAGAATGGATCAATGATATTTTAATGCAAAAGATAGATAGCTATAAAACCGTGAATCAGTGAACCACCTAAAGAGGTGGTAAATTGTTCACTTTAAAATACTCAATTATCATTTTTGCTGTTGCTCAAAAATAGATCGCTGATTGTGTAGTATTCTCCCATTATATTTTCAAACTCTACCAATAAAGTAGTAATCTCATCGATCTGTAGTCTTGTCTCTTCGATAAACTTTTTACGCTTTTCTTCGCTAGAGAGATCAAAGTTTATGACGCTGAATAAATCATCAAAATCACGAACAATGGAGACATTTTTGGCATTTTCAATAAATTTAAATTGGTATACAATCAGTTGAAAAGTATCATCAATATGTGCAACAGTTGAATATTCATTTATTCGTCCAGTTAATGATTTAGTCAAAAAATTCTTGTTAAATACGTCTTCATGTTTTTGCTTGGCATATCTAGTTTCAAAAGTATAGAACATCAATAAAAGTTTATGCTTTTCTTCTTCATATTCTCTTACATATTTATTGTTAAAAAAGAGCCACTTATTTTCCACCGATCCAAAACTAGTATCAGCATTTATATGTTCTAACTTCCACATGAGTTTACCATCTAAAAAACTTTTTGCTTGAATTGCTACCCTAAAAAATTGTCGATAAATACCATATACATTTGGAGCTTTGAAAGCCGTTTTTTCATTGTCTTTTAATAAAAGCAATACAAATTTTAAGATTTTAATGATATCCGTACACATGAAATACTCCTTATATTTATAACAGTGTAGCGATATAAATGGACAGTCTTTGTCTTCTACTTTAAATATACTTTTTAGAAAGAGAATACAGTATGTCTAATGTAAAAGTAGCGATTATAGGTAGCCGTGATTTTAAAAACAAGAATTTGATAAATGAAACCATGGAGACCTTTATCAAAGAACATGAAATTGAATGTATCATTAGCGGTGGTGCTAAAGGGGCTGATACTATGGGTGTACAATGGGCTAATCGGAATAACATCCCTACAATAGTTTTTTATCCCGATTTCAAAAAAAGAAAGCGAGCTTATCATTTTAGAAACCGTCAGATCGTCAAAAAGTGTGATGTATTGATCGCGTTTTGGAACGGTTCATCCACCGGAACCAAATACACTATTGATTTTTCCAAAGCAATGAAACGAAAAGTTATTGTAATAAAATTTTAGTGAAATAATTAAAAATTCTCTGCCCACTTCTCCCAAAAGCTAAACTCATCACGTAAAACAATAGCGCTGTTGAGTGTAGATAAATGAAGGGGTTGTATTTGAATGTCCATCAACGTACTCCTCTGATTTGATAATCAAAGTATAAAGGAGTAAGTGGACACCTTGTGTCTTATATCAGTTGATAGTGTTTGACCATACTGGAGAGTTATCAGGAAAATGGACAGAATTATTCTTGAGTCTATGATTCCAAGCATGATTGATTCCTCTTGCAATCTCTTTAAATTCATATGGTGAGAATTCATCTGTCTTGGCATTATTACACCAATAGCAGGACATGCAACAATTATCAGGTGTATATTCTAAATTAGGTATTTGTCTGTCAATTTCCAAGCTATATCCTCTGGTTTCACTCCGTTTATTATGCAATAAACCAGCTCGTCCAAGCTCTTTTATTTGATCAACACTAATGCCACAGTATGCACAGATTTTATGATCCAGCATGGTATTGAAATCATTTATCGGAAAAATATTTTCGAATTGTTTTTTGTATCCAATGAGTAACTCGTTATAAAGATTGACAAATGGATTGTTCGGAAGTTTTGATCTCACATCGCTACGCAATAGACTTGTATTGATGTAAAAGTCATGCCCTTCGCATTTCATACTGAGGTTATTGATTATGTCCAGAACTTTTAAACTAACCCCATCTAATTCGATAGATTCGTTGATCGATTTTTGATAATAATCTGCAGAGTATTTTTTTGCGATATCAGACGTCAATGTAAAAGCATCAAACTCATGTTGTATGTTGTCTACATTGGTCAGACCAACATAGTCTGAGACAGAGCCTTTGAATGCTTTCGTAAAGAAAAAAATGCCCAGTTTGGTATGAAAGCTATCTCTCATTTTCTCATTGTATTTATTTGACATTGGATATTCCTGCTACTGGTACTAAATTTGACAAATCTTTCCCGAGTAATTCTTCATAATATTCACGCATAGCAGGTACAAACAATATGCGCCAGTTTGTTTCGTCAATCAAATTGCTTTTTGCATTATTACATAATGGACATGCCAAAATAATATTGCCAAATTGATACCCATTTTCTAATGCTGGATTTAATCTTTCAATTTCAAGCGTCCCTTTGGAACGCTTTTTTTTGCCATTAAGAGTCAAGTTGCCCTTACGCAACCCTACTATCTCATGTAACTCTTCTTGAGAAACTCCACAATATCCGCATTGGCTGTTTTTTGTAACAAACCAATTGACAATTTCATCAGGCTCATTGAAAATATTTTGTCTCTCTTCATTATTGTACAAATTGTTTAGCTCTTGATAACGTTGAAATCTTATTTTTAGATCTTTAATAGTTTTATCTTCATTATTTAATTCTTGAGCAAGCTCATCTTTATAAAAATCATCAATAAGTCTATACTTTTTATTTGCTGTACCTTTTTGCCAATTTTTTAGAGAATCAATTCTCTCATATGTGCATATCTTTTCTTGAAACACCAATATAAAATATTTTTTTTCCAAATCTGTCATTCAAAGCTCCTATTTTTAATGGTACTATCATACCATTATTCATTGATACGAAAATGGATATTTTTTGTCCACTTTACTCCCTATGCTTCCCCCATCACTTCACCACAAAGGTTCACTATGTCTATCAACACCCCTATTGTATTTATTGGTATTCCACACTCTAATCCTACTTTGGATGAAACTTTTCAAGCTTTTATTTCCAATGATTTATCGAATTTGCGTATCGAGCCAATCAGCGTTTTGATGGGCTCGATATTTCCCAATGGAATTTTTTGAAAGCCTATTTTGTTCATATAGCACCCACTAATCCACTTTTAATCTACTGGTATCTGAATTTGGTGGAAACGACAGAAGCGATTTGGATACGATATTGCTCGGATATAACACCAAGATATACCGATGAATTTAAGATTGAAGCTGTAAAACAAGTTACAGTTAATGGTTAGAGCATAAAAGAAACAACTTAGTGTCCATATTGATTTTTTGATACAATGATGAAATCTATATTTAGGATACTCTATGACAAACTTTCTCGTACTTTACAATCCCTACTATCAGCAAGATGTCATTGTAAGCCATGTTAAAGTCCTACTATCCGCACCCGATCAATCGGATGCAAAAGTAGCATTTGGAAAGATTCGTTCAAAACTCCGAGATGATGAAAGTTTTTCCTCAAGCAACATTAAAAAGATCACATCTTCTATTGAAAAAGATGGCTATATGCAGCTTTTCTTGACTGATTATGCGGATATGTATGTTGCTAAGGTAATAGAGGTCACAAACAGTGATTCACGTGCGCTTGCGCCATCGTATTACACTGACAAAGATCTGGATGTTGAAGCTTGGTTTATTATGACAGATATACGTCAGGTGGTAGATAATGATTTTGGGACTATAAGAGATAAAATATTGTCAAATCTGACAACACCATCTTTTGAAAATCATCATTATGCTATCTATGGAAATGGCTACCAATTTCCACTAGAAGTTTGTATGGATGACCCAATCGATTATTTTCAAGAGCCTAAGTTTCCCTATTACACCGATATTTTTAAAAGTTTCGAGCATATCGAAGCAAAACGCCATCTTGTTCACTATCGTTTTGGAAAGGAGATCTTCTATGCTCTACATCCAAACTCTCAGGAATCTATCATATCTGCAGAGATAGAGTTTGCACAGAACAAACATGACACTCTTTATGATTTTTCAAGCGTCATTATCAAATATTCAAAAGCTGCTGAATATGAACTCTATCTTTTTATTCGTACTACTATGATCTACCTTATGCAAAAAGTGCCTGCTATCGCTGAGATTGAGTACCAAGTTCAAGGTCATACCTACCAAATAAAAGATTTGCAAACCACAAAACCAAATATCGGAACATATAAATTTCTTTTAGGCAATGAAGAGATTAGAAATGCTATATCTGCACATATCCAAAACTCGCAGTTGCGTAATTTTCTTCAACATGGTTTACGATTTTACATCCACCCTCTTCAAGATATCCGCAATGAATCAGCACACGGAACTTCAACAGCAATCAAAGAGTGTGAAACTATGCGCTCCACAGTAATGGGCATTGGTTCATCGGGTATGCTTTGTGATCTAATTGTTAATAAGAAGAGGTTTATGTGAACAGATAGAATTATCTCTCAATAATCGCTTCTTTATTAGCGCACAAGTAATATCCGCATTTTTGGCCATTATGGTGAATGATGGCGTATTGTCCAAAATTTTTTCCTATCTTTATGGCTTCATCAAATCCAATCTGCTCTATTTAAAAGCTCTCTTCAAAGTGACCATCATAACCCCCTACACACTCGATGAGCTTATAACCGCTTACATGTAAAGCATGTTTGAGTTCAAGATTTTGTGCATCGTTTTGCTTTTTTAGGAGTTCTTCATTATTAGGATTCCATGCTGTTATAATCGCCCACGGCGTTTTATACACTCCTTGAGGAATTGTCTCTATCGTAAATGATACTCTGTTTGTATCTGTAAATGTGTATTCATTTTTTCTATAAATCTCTGCTAAATTTTCCATGATTTCCCTATCAATGATGCCAACATGTATCACATAATGGGACATATTCTGAATGTGGATTGCTACTCCATGAATCATGTACATTATGCATGTGAGTTGCCGGTTTATCACATTTCACACATTTACCAAAACCTTTGTTTGTTTCGACTTGTTTTATCACCACTTCATTTTTATTATGGACATTTTTTGTTGCTGTAGCCGAACGTTCTATTTTACCTTCTAACTCCTCTATAACTTTGTTCAATAAAAAACATTCATTATCAAGTTTTTCTTTTTCAATTTGAAATTCACTTATTGGCTCTGATTTTCGTTTTTCTATAAGTTCCTTTGCTTCTTTTAACGATGAAACCTCTATCCTGTTGTTAAAGATATTTTGACTTATATAACGACCTCTTTTCTCTAAACAATCTTCAAATTCATCTTGATAGTGCGTTAAAACTTCATCTAGAATTGCAGTATTTATATTATATTCGCATAATCTATTAAGTTGTTCATTAACTATACGATCTATCTCTAAATCTGTATTTAATGTTTCATCCTTAATACTATTTATGATAGTTTTCAATCCTTTTAAAGCAATATCTAATTGATCTCTTTTTAGTTCTTCTTTGTTACCATCATCAGTAATATATGTATTTTTTAATATTTTTTCTTCTCTTTTATCCATTTTCTATTCCCTTCTAAATAACTTCTTATGTTTATAAAATCATTTCTTTTTAACGCTTTAAAATTGGACTTTTAGGCTATTTTCTGAACCAATAATACGAGTTCAAAGAGTTTAAATCTCCATGACCATATTGAACTGGTATTCCTTTTTCAATGCCTATACAAATTGTGGAAATGTCATTTCTGACTTGTATGAGTACAACTTCATCTCCAACATCACATACGCAGTACACATATTTTGTATTTGCCAACCAATAATCCACATTTTGCTCAAGTTCAAACTTAAATATACCGTTGCTACTTGGCATTTTGTATTGAGAGCCTCTTGCAAATCTCCAAATCCACCCTCTAATTTAAGGCTATTGGAAGTTTAAAAAAAGCTCGTTAAAGCCGAGTTTCTTGATGTTTTAGGTAAAATTTCTTTACAACAAAAAAC
>CAISHH010000056.1 GCA_903885085.1 uncultured Campylobacterales bacterium | reverse complement strand
CCTCTGTTTGCTATAAGTACTTTTTTTATTTTATTGTTCATACACATGCCTTACAAAAAATGAATTTCTATATAATACACAAAAGTTCTTTACAAAATAGAAAAAATATATAAAAACTATACATCTCTTTTCAAAATCTCTTTATTATTTCATTTTCTTGGTAAATAATGTTCCGTGATTATGAACACCTTCAATTAAAAAATCTTTTGCAGCAGAAAGATTATATCCACTACATAAAAACATCTCTTCATTATGATCTAAAAGATATTTTGCCGCTTTGAGTTTTGTCACAATTCCACCTGTTGCAAATTCATTATTTGGAGTATGACTTGCTTCTAACGCACTTTGTTCAATACTACTCACCACTTTTAAAACCTTTGCCTCACTATTTCCATGAGGATCACAATCATAGTAACCATCAATATCACTTAATATGACAAGCATATCAGCATTTGTATAGTGTGCTACATGCGCTGAAAGTTGGTCATTATCCCCAAAAACCTGATCTGGAGTTGTTGATATATCATTTTCATTTATAATAGGCAAAATATGGCTATCTAGTGTTGTGTCAATGATTTGCCTGAAAATCTCTGTTCGTTTTCTTGAGTCAAAATCATCTTCTGTTAAAAGAATTTGAGATATCTCGATTTCAAAGATATCAAATTTATTTTTATAACTGCTCATAAGTAAAGGCTGTCCAACAGCTGCCAACACTTTTTTACTGATCTGTTTTTTTCTATCTAGTTTAAGAGCAGTATATCCCGCAGCAACTGCACCTGATGTAACTAAAATAACATCATATATTTTTTTGACATCTGAGATAAACTCAACCAACTTAAGCATTCTTTCTTTAGCAATATTATTTGACTCGGTCAGTACACCACTTCCTACTTTTATAACTATTCTTTTCATATTTTTCCTTCATCTTTGTCATATATAACAGCTGTTTCAGTCAATAAATCGTGAAATGCTCTTTTATCTTTTCTAAATGCAATAATAAAAAATCCAAGTAAAAATGGAATTGTTGAGATGATATAACCAAGTGATCTTGTTATGGCCTGCTTATTTGTTATATCATCAAATGTTTTTGCATCTACAATCTTAATTTTAACTATCAAAATAGATAATCACCGCGACTGGAAAGGCTAAAAAAAGAGTATCAAGAAATGAGGCTGTAAGACGCACGCCAAATCCGGCACGCCTTACATGTAAGAGATTTTTAACCATTAGATATGGTAGTTTGGAGCTTCTTGAGTAATAATAACATCATGAACATGACTCTCTTTAAGACCAGCTGCTGTAATCTCTACAAATTCAGCTTTTTTCCAGAAATCCTCTATACTGCTGCTTCCACAGTATCCCATTGACGAGCGAAGACCGCCCATCATTTGATGGATAATACCAGCAATACTTCCACGGAATGGTACGCGCCCTTCGATCCCTTCTGGTACGAGTTTATCAGCCGCTGTTCCTTCTTGAAAATATCTGTCGGTCGAGCCTTTTTGCATAGCGCCTATACTTCCCATACCGCGGTATGATTTGTATTGACGTCCTTGAAACATAATAGTCTCACCAGGAGACTCTTCAGTTCCTGCAAGAAGTGAACCAGCCATAATACAGCTCGCACCAACAGCCAAAGCTTTTGCAATATCTCCAGAGTATTTGATACCGCCATCAGCAATAACAGGTACTCCATATTTTCTTGCCATCTCTGCACACTCATCGATTGCAGATATTTGTGGAACACCAACACCCGCAACAATACGTGTAGTACAGATAGAACCTGGTCCTATACCCACTTTTACACCATCAGCACCAGCTAATATAAGTGCTTCTGCCGCTTCAGCTGTTGCAATATTTCCAGCGATAATATCTACAACCAACGTCTCTTTGATTTTTTTAACCGTGTCAAGAATTCCCTTAGAATGTCCGTGTGCAGAGTCAAGGACTAAAACATCACAACCAGCATCAACAAGAGCTTTTGCGCGATCATACTGACCAACACCGATAGCAGCACCAACACGAAGTCTTCCAAAATCATCTTTGTTTGCATTTGGATATTCGATACGTTTTCTGATATCTTTGATCGTTACGAGACCTTTTAAAAATCCATCTTCATCGATAATAGGTAATTTTTCAATCTTGTTTTTATGCATAATATCTGCAGCTTCATCTAGCGATATCCCTTTTTTTGCAGTGATCAAAGGCATTTTTGTCATTGTTTCTTCTGCAGTTTTACGCATATCTTTCTCAAAACGCATATCACGATTTGTCAAAATACCGAGAAGTTTATTGTGACCATCAACAACTGGAACACCTGAAATTTTATACTCTTTCATAAGTGCATCTGCATCACCAAGTGTAGCATCTGGATGGACATAAATCGGATCTATGATAATTCCGCTTTCAGATTTTTTTACTTTTTTGATCTGTTTGCACTGAGTCTCGATATCCATATTTTTATGAATAATCCCGATTCCGCCAAGTCTAGCCATAGCAATAGCTGCGCGATATTCAGTTACAGTATCCATCGCCGCAGAAACCATAGGGATATTAAGCGTAATATTTTTTGTAAGTTTCGTTTCTAAGTTTACCTCTTTTGGTAAAACTTCTGAGTATTGTGGTACAAGAAGTACATCTTCAAACGTGAGGGCGCGTTTACGAATTTTCATACGGATATCCTTATGTTGAGTAAAAGTTATGATTATAGTAATTGTGCGATTATAACTTTTTTGTGGTTAAAACTAGGTAAAGAGGATAAAGCAGTATATTTAAAATGTACTGCTAAATGTAAATTTCTCTTTCTCAAACAACTCAAGACACGCATCTACGACTGAGGGTTCATAGCTACTTCCACGTCCATGTCTAATCTCATCCAAGGCCGCATCGATCCCAACAGAGGGACGATATGGACGGTGTGACGACATCGCTTCTACGACGTCCGCCAAAGCGACAATCCTAGATTCTAGTAAAATCTCATCACCTTTTAGCCCTTGGGGATATCCACTTCCGTCAATTTTTTCATGATGTTGTAAGATTATCGTAGCAATCGGCCATGGAAATTTGATATCTTTGAGTATGTCATAACCGGTTTGTGGATGCATCTGGATAAGTTTGTATTCGAGTTCATTGAGTTTTCCTGGCTTTGAAAGTATCTCGGAGGGGACATGAATTTTTCCCAAGTCATGAATGATAGAAGCAAAACTTATACCCTGAACCTGATTATCAGGCAGATTCATCTTCTTAGCAATTGCCGTTGCGAGTTCTGCCACACGTCGTTGATGCCCTGCTGTGTATGGATCACGGGACTCGAGTGTAGCTGCAATGGCTTGAATAGATTGTTCTAAACTTTGCTGTAATAATAGAGAATGACGTTCATGTTCAACAGAAGTGCGAAGATTGATAATACCATATGCCAGATCATTTGCCAACTCTTCAAGAAGATGAACTTCAGCTGTATCAAATGAATCTTTTTGATAAGCATAGATACTCAAAGCACCAAAAACTTTGTCTTTATCCATAAGAGGAAGAGCTATATTTGAAGCAAAACCATGAAGCTTACAGGCATCTTTCCATGGACTATATCTTGTCCCATTTTCAATATCTTTACAGATTACTGTTTCAGTTTTTTGTATAGCTATGATTGAGGGTAATTTTCCCTCTTCTTTGCTATCCCAACTCAGATTCTCGTCATAAAAATAATCTTTATCTTCACTTGACCACGCCTTTAAAGTCATACTTTTTTCTATATTATCATCAGCATAGACAACTGTTGCCAAAGCATAACCCCCTTTTTGCACTATCACCTTTGTAATAGTGTGAAGTAACTCATCTTCATTGGTAGCTTTTACAAGTGCCACGTTTCCAGCCGATAATGTTTTTAACGCACGATTTGCACGATTTAGTAAATTTTCTGCTTGCTTACGTGTAGTAACATCCAATCCAACACTAAGAAGACCCGTCGTATTTCCATCTGAATCAAGCAGGGTTTTGTCATACCATTCTACGAGACGTTCTTCCCCACTCTTTATTAAAATCGGATTGATATTGCCCTGCGTTTGTATATCGGTAATCGCTCCGCGAAAAAGAGCTCTTAAATTTTCTCTATCATACTCTAATAAAAATGTATCAAACCAATCTTTTCCTACGACTTCCTCAAGAGAATATCCTGTTAGATTTTCCATATAATGGTTAATATGGATAATTTTTCCCTCAGTATCTAAAATAAGTACAATTACAGGAGCTGTATCAACCAAATGGTTGGAAAAATCACGCTCTTGCTGCAGTAAAATTTCAGCCTCTTTACGTTGTGTAATATCCACACCTATACCAAGAACATTGACACCAAACTTTGTCTGGACTCTATTACCGGTTAAAATATAGTTGCGGACACCGTTTGTCAAAATTAAACGAACCTCTACAGATGCTGAACCTGTTTCAAATGCTTTTTGAAGATTTTGCGTCGAATATTCTCTATCATCCTCATGAATAAATAGAAGAGCATTTGTTCCAGGCATATCTTTTGGCGATATTCCCAATAATACTTCAAGTTTTTTATTCCATTGTAATATCCCAGCATTTTGGTCTAAAAGAAAAAAGATACCTGGTACACTTTGAATCAAAGTTTCTGAAAATATCTGCTCATCGTGCATCTTTTTTTCAGCCTGCATACGCTCACTGATATCTCGTAAAATACCTATTGCATTCCATACACCATTTCTCTTGACTGCAGATAATGAGAGCTCAACGGGAAACTCAGTCCCATCTTTTTTTAAAGCAGCTAATTCAACTGTTTTACCGATAGCAGCGCCTTCACCACTCTCTATAAAATCTTTAAAACCCATTTTATGGGCTTTTAAAAAACGCTTTGGTGCGATTAGATCATGTAAATTATGACCTATCACCTCTTCCGCGGAATAACCGAATATTTTTTCAGCTGCCCTATTCCAATAAGATATATTGCCTTTGTCATCTATCATTAAAATGGCATCTTGTGCGGAAGTCGTGATACTACGAAATTTTTCCTCGCTTTCTCGCAGCTCTTTTTCCAAACTCTTATATGTTGTAATGTTTTCAAGTGTGTGCATAGAATAGAGATATTTTCCCTCATTATCGATTATAGAATAAGCTAATGACCGAAAGATAGTATCACCTACATATAACTCCTCTTCATGCCCTTTACTACCAGAGTTTTTAATCACTTCTCGGCAACCGCAAGATGGAGCATCAGTTTTTGGAAAGATTTCATAATATTTATGACCGATGATTTCATCAAACGAAAGACCTGTATATTGCTGGTAGGCTTTGTTGCAGCGTAAAATTCGAAACTCACTATCGTGCATAAAAATCGCATCTTTAAACGAATCAAGCGCAACCAACCACTCTTGATGAGCACGTTCAACTTTTTCGCATGTTTGTATATCTAACATCTAATACCGCCAAATCTATTGTATCAGCAGTTATTCTAACCAAAAAATCTTGAAAAAGAATTAGTCTTCATATCTACCTGCCTTTAGATAAAATTTATCTCGTAAAATATTTTATTATTTAATTGTTGCTATAAAATTATTTCTTGATAGACCATTAAAAATTAATATTTTTGATAAGTAAGTTTAGCCCCAAAATAAAGTTTGGGACTATGTAATGAGAGAGATTAAGAGTTGTAGTTTACTTGTTTTTCTAGGCTAAGGGCACCATCAAAAAGTGTTTGTTCATCGTATGCTTTTGCTATTAGCTGTAAACCTATTGGCATACCGCTTTGTGTCTTTGCAACAGGCACAGAGATAGCTGGAAGACCTGCGAGATTTACTGAAATCGTATAGATATCACTCAAATACATCTCTATCGGACTTGAAAGCTCGCCGAACTTATTTGCAACTGTCGGAGCAACAGGCGATAAAATAAGATCCACATCTTCAAAGATTTTTGCGTAATTGTCTTTGATAAGATGGCGTACTTTTTGTGCTTTTACATAGTAAGCATCGTAGTATCCAGAAGATAAAACGAAGTTTCCAAGCATAATACGGCGTTTTACCTCATCTCCAAAACCTTCACTTCTTGTTTTGATGAAAGTATCTTCAAGGTTTTTACCTACTTTACGATTTCCATAACGGATACCATCATATCTTGCCAAGTTTGTAGTCGCTTCTGCAGTTGCTGTAATATAGTAAGCTGAGATATCGTATTTAGGATTCATCATCTCTTTTTCTACTATGCTATGACCAGCAGCTTTTAATGCTTCAATAGTATCAGCATACGCTTTTTGTATATCATCACTTGCATCTTTTACATACTCAGGAAGCACTGCAATGAGAAGCTTTCTCTCAGAGTTGAGTTTATCACTCACTTTTTCATAAGCAATATCTGCACTTGTAGAATCTTTTTCATCATGCCCACAAATGATGTCATATAAAATCGCCGCATCTTCGACGTTTTGTGTCATCGGTCCGATCTGATCCAAACTTGAAGCATATGCACCTAAACCATAACGGCTCACACGTCCGTAAGTCGGCTTCATCCCGACTATCCCACAAAATGCCGCAGGCTGACGGATAGATCCGCCCGTGTCGCTTCCAAGAGCTGCAATTGCAAGTCCTGCCGCCACAGCCACCGCACTTCCGCCTGAACTTCCACCTGGAACACACTCACGATTTTTAGGATTTAAAGTCTTGCCATAAAAACTGCTCTCAGTCGTAGAACCCATTGCAAATTCATCCATATTTGTACGACCAAACGGGCTAAGCCCCGCTGAAAGCATCTTCTCGATGACTGTTGCGTTATATGGGGAAATGTAGCCTTGAAGGATATTTGAGCCTGAAGTCACAGACCAATCTTTGACTTGAATATTGTCTTTAACAGCGATAGGCACGCCCTCGCCTACATTGTTTACATCTATGTATGCATTTAACTCAGGATCAGCTTCTATCTTCGCTTTGAGTTCATCTTTAAATTTTTTCAGTTCATCTTTACTGAATTTTAACGCTTCTTTTAATGTAATCACTAGCTTTCCTATCTTCATAAATCATTACGGGCATTATAGCAAAATGTGTTTATTTTTTTCTTTTACACCAAACTCCCGTACTGTGTTGGGAAAGTATTTAAAAGCTATTCCATATATTTAATTCGTATTCGCTTTGCTACTCTTTTAAACGCTTCTTCATTATAAGAATGTTTTTGAAGTATTTCAAGGGCTTTATTGATTGAGTTTTCAGTCAATTGCTCTTGAGCATTAATGGCTGTACGAACTATTTGGAGCGGGAAAACGATATCTTTCATTTCATCTGGTATCTCTTCATACTTGCTATCCAAATATTTCATAGACTCAGAGAAACTCTCATGTAGATTCATATGCTCAAAAATAAGAGCATTCACCTGTGCCGTAGTCATGGCAACATAGTTGTTTTCCACAGAAGATATATCTTTATATTCCAATAAATCATTGTAAAAATTTTGATCTTTTTGATCTTGTAAAACATCTTTTGCAATTAAAATCTTTCCAGTTTCCATCAAAAAAGCGATAGGTGTGACGATTCTCGCTATATTTATATTGACTGCCATATACCATTGAAAGATAAATTCACTTTGCATGATCGATATTTTTGAGAACTCCGAAGTTGTGATACCGTATGGAGATAAATTTATATCAAACCCTCTTTGCATACATAGACCAAGAACAATGGAACGAATTTGAGTATGTCCAAATAAAGTGACTGCTTGTAAAATCGAGACGATGCTTTTGCTAAATCCATATATCGGAGCATTTACTTTTGAGAGAATCCCTGCCGTGAGAGATGGATCTTTTTCAATAATAGCAATAAGATCATCAAT
>CAISHH010000055.1 GCA_903885085.1 uncultured Campylobacterales bacterium | reverse complement strand
TTGCTTAGTTTTCAATGATCTCAAACTAGTCAAACTCTCGTCTGTCAAGGCCTAAACTTTAGGTCTCATCGTTTGTGGACGGGAATTATAGACAAAACTAGAATCATTGTCAAGTGGTTCTGCAAAAAGATTGTAAAAATATCAAATTTGTAAATTTATGTATCAAAAAAATAAATAGCATATTTACTGTTTCTTAATTAAAAGTGCTTTTAAAAGGGCACAAATTGGTCTTTGATTGGAGTGTTGACTTCAAAATTATTTTTATATTCATAGATATTATGAAAACAGAATCGCCTTTTCTTATTCATGATAGCAATAAAACAAGTTGACCCAAGAATACTTTATAAAAAAAGTTTGTACTTCGATTAATATTACACAAACAAAACTTTCAGACGCTTACAGATTAAGATTAAAATATTAAAGAATTTTATGATGAGATAAGAGGGATTTCCTTTGATTGAATTAAATTCCTATAAATAGTAATAAATGGTATTTTCTCAATAATTCTAAATTTCTGCCACACATCAATTTGTGATGAAAACTCTTTAAACTATGCTACAATTTTTTTATGAAAAAAATCTTCTTTATGCTCTTAATAACACCCTTTACACTCTTCGCCTATGAGATAATTCAAACTCCCATTCCTTTTGACGAGGAGCGAATAGCTCTCACAAAAGAGTATATAAAAACACACTACAATTTGAATGTGACAGATATCAAGATCGTTCCTAAAATCATTTTTATTCACTACACCGCGCTAGATAGCTATAAAAAAACGTTGAAGCGCTTTATGCCAAGTGAACTTCCCTCAGATAGACCCCTTATAAAAAAAGGTGGCATGTTAAATGTCTCTACTCACTTTCTCATAGAGCAAAATGGAACTATTCATCAATTGATGCCACTCGATTTTATGGCACGCCATGTCATTGGACTCAACTACAACTCTATTGGCATTGAAAATGTAGGTGGAGAAAAGGAGAAAGATAATTTAACTCCCGAGCAGTTACAAGCAAATATTTTTTTAGTAAATTACTTGAAAAAGAAATTTAGTACTATTGAGTATGTTGCGGGACATCAAGAGTATAAATGTTTTGATAAAACTACTTTATGGCTTGAAGTAGATAAAACATATAGAACCGACAAGCGTGATCCAGGAAAGCGTTTTTTGAAGGAATTACGAGCGAATATCAAAGGTTTCAAAGAAGCGCCTTGTGATTAGTTCGCCTTTATTTTATCTCTTAAGTTTAGTTTTTATTGCTACATTTTTTACTCTCTTAGAAAAAAAGACAAAGTTAAAATTTTTGGATTATCTTCCACCTGTTGTACTGATTTATGCTCTGAGTATGATTCTGGCAGGAAACGGAGTTTTTGAGGTAAATGAGTCTATAAATGGGGCTTACACTCTGGCAAAAACAAACTTACTTCCTGCAATGCTCTTTTTGATGCTTCTCAAAATCGATTTTTCACACTTTCTTAAACTTGGAAAAAATCTGATTTTGGCGTATGTGTTGACAGTGTTGAGTCTGGCAGTTGGATTTATTTCTGTCTCTATACTATTTCATTTCAATCATGCTATGGCAGTGGCTTTTGGTGCTTTGGTTGGGAGCTGGTTTGGTGGCACTGCCAATATGATAGCCGTGGGTTCTGCACTTGGAGTGACACAAGAAGCGTATGGGTATATACTAGTTGTCGATAGCGTGAACTATACTTTTTGGGTGATGTTTTTACTCTTTTTAGTGCCCTTTGCTCCGATATTTGATAAGTTTGTAGGCGCATCAAAAAGAGAAATAGGCACTCTAAATATGCAGGATCAGCCAAATAAAGGAGGGAAAAAATATCTTCTTTTGAGCCTCATAGCATTTACCGCTTCACTTTTAACCCAAGAGATAGCCTACCATGTAGAGTTTATAAACGCCACCACTTTAAGTGTTGTTCTTGCTTCATCATTTGGTGTTTTGGGCTCATTTACGAAGCTTAGATCTCTCAACGGCTCAAGTGAAGTTGCAAGTTTTATGCTTTATATTCTCATCGCGCTCATCGGTTCCAAAGCGGTCTTTGAGAGTTTTTCTGCGGTAGGTATCTATGTATTTGCCGGTTTTATGGTTTTGGTCATTCATGCGATTTTTATGGTTGTGAGTGCAAAAATATTCAAACTTGATCTGTTTTCTATCACAGTTGCCTCTTTAGCAAATATTGGTGGAGTGGCTTCTGCTCCAATTCTAGCCGCCGCATATAACAAATCTCTTGTAAGTGTGGGCGTTTTGATGGCAGTTATGGGTTACTTAATAGGTACTTTTGGCGGTATTCTTATCGGAAATATTATGATAGGTTTGGCACATTGACAATAATAAATATACAAACAGAGATAAAAGAAATTCCTCTCAAATCCCCTTTTATTACGGCTCTTCGAAGAGTGGAGAACGTAGAGTTTGTGCGAGTGACACTCACATGCGACAATGGAGACAAAGGAATTGGCGAAGCACCAGCGACGAAGGCTATAACAGGCGAGGGAATTGAAGAAATTTTAGAATCCATTGAAAGTGTAAAAGGTGCTTTAAATTTTCTCGCGCCCTCTTCTGCTTTAGAGATTTTACTTGCAATTAAAAACATAGGAAGCTCCGCAAAAGCCGCATTGGATATGGCACTGCACATGCTCATTGCACACTCTCAAGATATTTTAATGCTTCCCTATTTGGGAGCAAAAGAGTCCCTAACTCTGCAAACCGATATCACCATCAGTCTTAATGATGCTTCGGTAATGCTTGATGAGGCCAAAAAAGCAGTAGAAAATGGCATGAATATCCTAAAAATCAAACTAGGCTCAGACATAAAACACGCTATAGAAGTGACTCAAAATATTGCAAAAGCATTTCCAGATGCCAAGCTCATCATTGATGCCAATCAAGCGTGGAGCGTGGAAGATACACTGCATTACATTGATGCCTTGCGAGGCGTAAGAATAGAGCTGATTGAACAGCCTGTTGTTGCAAAAGATTTGCAAGGTTTAAAAAGAATTGCAGATTATTCCGACATTCCTATTCTCGCAGATGAGGCAGTTTTCACCCTCGAAGATGCAAAAAAAGTGATTCAGGGCAAGTGTGCCGATATGATAAACATCAAACTTATGAAATGTGGCGGTGTGACAAAAGCGATAGAGATTTTAGAGTATTGCAGAGCCAATCATGTTAAGTGTATGCTCGGCTCTATGCTCGAGGGTCCTTACTCGATCAACATCGCTTTACACCTTGCTATGGCCTACTGCGATGTTATTAAGTATATCGATTTAGATAGTCCACTTCTTTATAAAGAGCCATCAGCCGAGTTAGAGTTTGTGTTTGATGGGTGTGAAATTAGCTTAAAAGCGAATTTTACTGATGTTCCACAACCGACTGCGGGTTTGGATGCTGATGAATCAAATGCGATTCAAATTCGCGCAAACGTTTAATGACTGAGAGAAACTTTGTAATATCCGTCCAGCGGTCAATAAAGAATCCAAATCCCTCATTCACTCTGCCAAAAGCATTTCCTGTTTGCGTTATAACACCCAGAGTAATCACACCACCAAAGAGCGATGGCGCCATCATAAGGTACGGCAATATCATCATCAATTGACCATAGATATTTGACCAAAGACTAAAATAAGTATAGTGGTTAAAAAGACGGAAGTAGTTTGGACGTAAACCTAAAAAAAGATCTGCCATCACTGGAAGATTGGCATAGCTTTTATCATCTTCTGAATATACAAGATGTTTACGGTAAGTTGCTTCAATTTTCTGATTGGTATATTCTAATCCCGGAAGTTTGATCCCAACTACAAAAGAGATGATCATGGCACCTAGTGAGGTCAACATTGCGATCCAAACCAAAGAGCCAGGTATTTGTGCTAGCCACGGGATAGTGATCTTTGATGAGAGCATCCACAAAATAGGGATAAAAGCGATAAGCGTCAAGACTGAACGAAAAAGACCTAAACCCAAAGATTCTAACGCATTAGCAAACTGATAAGTATCTTCTTGAATACGCTGAGACGCGCCTTCAATATTACTCGGATGTGAACTCCAATAAGGTAAATAGTAAAAAGTGATCGCTTGACGCCAGCGAAACGCATAATGCTTTGCAAAATAGCTTGAAGCAATCGCTGCGAAGATATAGGGAATTGCAATATAAAGAAATTCAACCATCTTCTGCCAGAAGGCCTTTTCATCTTTAGCAGCTTGTAAAATATTATAAAAAGCTTCATACCACTTGTTCAGCTGCACTGTCATCTCTACTTGAAACATAACCAGCACCATCAAAATCAGCAAACCACCCCAAGCCCATAACGCCCACTGTTTTGTTCTAAAAAAACTTTTTAGCATCTATATTATCCTTATGATAAATCTTGAGCGATATAGTATCTTACAATTGGAATATATTTATCGGTATTTAAAAAGTGTTTGAGCGTTTAGTTCATTAGAACAGACTTCTTAAAATTGCGAATGAAGGTTCTCAACTGTCAACAGTATTAGCTATTAGTAAAACGATACATTATAATGGATGCTGCCACTGCAACATTAAAACTTTTAATTCCTTTTTGCATCTCAATACTCACTACTTCATCGCACATATCTAATATTTCAGATGAAATGCCCTTCCCTTCATGCCCCATAATTAAAACCCATTTTTTAGGAACTTCTACTCTCGCAAGAGGTATAGAAGATTCGGTTACTTCTGCTGCAAATACTTTGTAGCCATTTTGTTTTAATTTTTTTATCGTTACTAAGATCTCCTCATATACAAGTGTCTTTAAAAGTGCAGCGTGGCCCATAGAGACTCTTAATGCTCTTCTGTTAAAAGGGTGTGGAGATGTTTTTGGTAAAAGATAACCATTTATGCCCAGTGCGGCTGCACTTCTTGCGATAGAACCTACATTTTCAGCTGATGTAATGTTATCAAGCATAATAATTTTTTCACCCAAATTTTCTAAATCTACACCAGCAGGTCTAATGCCATGCATCATGCAGTTATGATGAAGTCTATGTCCTACTATTTTTTCAAGTTCTTCTTTTTTGGTGACATAGAGGTGTTTGATATTTTTATGTTCTATGAGTGATTTGTACTCAGCGTAATATTCATGAGTCGCTAAAATACTTTTGATCTCTATATCGGTCTCAAGAAGCAGATTAACGACTTTTGGAGAGTCAGCTATAAAGCTGTCATCGTCGCTAAACGCATTCTCCCTGATTTTTTTATATATGCTTAAATCATC
>CAISHH010000054.1 GCA_903885085.1 uncultured Campylobacterales bacterium | reverse complement strand
GAGTATCTTCCAAACTCCATCGAGACGTTTTCTACAGTTGAAAATATGCAAAATGAACTTATAGATGCAGGGTTTGAGATTTTGTATACGAAAAGCTTCTCCATGGATATTTCAACACTCCTTATCGCGCGAAAAAAATAGATGCACACGCTTAGCGTTTCATCACTCAACGAGCAGATCAAAACGCTTATAGAGAGTAGTTTTGTCCGTGTTTTCGTTGAAGGTGAACTCTCTCGCATCACTTTTCACAACAGCGGACACATCTACTTTACTCTCAAAGATAAAGATTCCTCGATTAAAGGTGTGATGTTTAAAGGCAACGCAAGTAAGCTAAAATTTAGACTTGAAGAGGGACTCAAAGTGCTTGTTGATGGCGCTGTAAGTGTCTATACTCCAAGAGGCGAGTACCAAATCAACTGTTTCATGATAGAACCCTCAGGTCAAGGTGCTTTGGCCTTAGCGTATGAACAGCTCAAACAAAAGCTTTTGCAAAAAGGGTATTTTGATCCTGCAAGAAAAAAACAACTTCCAAAATTTCCTAGTCGCATTGCCCTCATCACTTCAGCTACGGGCGCGGCTTTACAAGATATGCTCCGCGTAGCAAATCAAAGATATAGAGCTTTAGAGATTGATATTTATGATGTGCTTGTTCAAGGAAATAGCAGTGCACAAAGCATCGTAAATGCCTTACATGTAAGCGATACAAAGGGATATGATATTATTGTAATTGGTCGAGGCGGCGGAAGTATTGAAGATTTGTGGTCGTTTAATGAAGAGATCGTCGCAGATGCCATCTTTAGTGCATCTACGCCTATCGTCTCAGCTGTCGGACATGAGATTGATTATGTGATTTCCGATTTTGTTGCAGATCTTCGTGCACCAACTCCAAGTGCCGCGATGCAGATGATACTTCCCGATACAAATGAGCTTTATCAGACTTTAGACGCAATCTCTCAAAACTTCTCAAATGCAATGAAGGCAAAAATATTTAACGCTTCTCAAGCGCTTTTGCAGATGAAAAAACTGTATGAGCAAAACTCTATTGAGATGCAGATAGAACAAAAAAAGAGAGAAGTATCGCAGTTAAAAGAGCGATTTAATCAAACTATCTCCTTCAAACTTCAAAACTTTTTTAAAGAGATAGAACCCTTACATGTAAGGCTTGGTCATCAAATGCAAAGCATTTTTTCTCAAAAACAAAACAGAATGAATGCAATTAGAGAAAATCTTGTAGCAAATAATCCAAGAAATAGAGTGGTCTCTGGCTTTGCACAGATAAGTAAGGGTGGAAAAGTCGTATCGCTTGATGCTTTACATGTAGACGAAATTTTTGAGTTGATGAGTGAAAAGATCAAAGTCACTTCAAAAGTAATACAGATTGAGGAGTATAAAAGATGAAAAGTCCGAGTTTTTTTGATGAAGTTGTAAGTATTGAGATGATTGATCCTTTGGCGAATGTTTTGGGAACTTTTGAAGATGGCAAAGTGACTTTTACTTATCTTGATGTCGTCAAAGCCGCAGGACACAGCTGCCCAACAGTCAGTGGTGCGTACATCATGACCTACCACGCACTTAAAGCTTTGTACAAAGATGAACTTCCTGTACGCGGGATGGTCGATGTGAGTTTTAGAGAGTCCGTTGATGAGGGTGTCGCAGGCGTGATAGGCAATGTTATAACGCACATTACAGGAGCAACGGATAAAAGCGGATTTAAGGGTTTAAACCAAAAATTTGCACGTCACTCCTTGATGCATTTTGACACAGATATCACTTCAAGCGCGAGATTTAAAAGAGTAGATACCGGTGAAATGGTCGATGTTTTTTATGATCCATCTTCAGTAATGCCAGATCCAAAAATGCAGCCACTCATGCAACTCATGCTACAAAACAAAGCCTCAAAAGAGGAGATAAAAGAGTTTGGAACTCTTTGGCAAGAGCGCGTGAAAAAGATTATTGTAGAAAATATGGAGAGTGTTGTGAGAGTGCGAAGAGTCTAAACCCTTACATGTAAGCCTTTTTTTACTTTTATAATCTTCCTCTTTTAAGCTTAAAAACTATAAAATAATAAAAATAGTTATAAAAAAATAAATGCAATTTGGTATTGCAAAAAAAGGAATTGATAGATGAAAATTGATAGATGAAAAATGTGTTGGGAAAAATAGTATTGGTTGCACTATTGAGTGTAGTGAGTTTTGGGGATGATATGGAAGATGCGTCTGCTGCATATGATAAAAAAGATTATAAAACAGCTATTGGGCTTTATAGTAATGCATGTGAGAATGGTTACTCTAATGGATGTGGTATGGTGGGCTTCATGCTTGAAAATGGACTTGGCATACAAAAAAATAATCAATCTGCATTATCTTATTATGCTAAAGCGTGTGAGATGAGTAATGAGGCTGCATGTAAAGACTCTACTCGTTTACAAAATGAAATGCCTGTCTGCACCCAAGATGAACTCTCATTTTTAAATGATAAAAGATATTTTGATGTTGCTAGTTCTGATACCAATCCATCAATAGTAGCAGATTCTAAAACTATTCGTATTGATAAAAAAAATAAAGTTATACAAGTCTGGATAACTTGTGAATTTAATAAAAAAGGTAAAGATGGCTACATACACGATTATGGACAGAATTACAATAATTTTGGGTATTCTAAATTCTTCTACTTTATCAATTACGGAAATATGACAAATAAAAATAATACATCGACATATTACAATTGTGATGGAAGTTCTATTGAGACTATAGGTTCTGGGCAATGGCGTAGTATTATCCCTGATTCCGTTATGGAAGGTATTACAGAAACTATTATGAAAAAGTATCATTTGAAATGATGAAGTTATTCTTAGTAATATCACTATTTAGCACCTCTATTTTAATGGCAGATTGTGTCTATGGTGCAAAAGATAAAAACAAATATACTAGATTGGATAGTCACACTGTTGTATTACAGGGTGGATATGGAAATGGTATCTTGATTAAAACATATTGTTCTATTTATGGATCATCAGAAGTACAAGTTTAAAAGATGACTTTTGTAGCTATGACAATGCCGTGTTGTATATTGATGGTCAAGTGTTTAAGGTAGATAAATAAAATGCATCTACTTATAAGCACCCTCACGAGTAGTTACATGTAAGACGAGAATGATGAGTTTATCTTCCTCTTTTTTATAAATAACTCTATAAGTACGAAGTTTAAGGCGGTAGAGTTCCTCTTTTTGTCCTTGAAGTTTTTTGATCTTTCCTGTGGTCATTAAAGAGATCTCATACTCATTAGAGAAGTTTTTAGCGAAATCCTCTAACGAATCAAGTATAAAAACCTGATCTGATTTGTTTATCTTTTTTAAATCTTTTTGAGATGAGCGAAAGAAATCAAGAATATACAAATTATAAACCTAATTCTATGCGCATCTGTTCAAGTGAAATAGTAGGCTCATTAGAAGCCAATCTTTTTTCGGCTACTCTGATATCAAGATAATCAAAATACATCTCAAGAGCAGAAGAGATAATATGACTTTTTTTTTCACCCAGTTCTTCAGCAAAAGCGTTCATTTCATCATTAAGAGAAGCCGGAAGCGTAATATTTAATCTTACTGTATTCATGGTGGTACTCCTTTTTAAGTGCATAATTATACACTTTTTATTCAAATTCAATCCTTACATGTGAAGTGCCCTTTACATGTAAGAGTTACTTATCTTAAAGAAAGTGCCGGAAAGTAAGTATTTAAACTCACAGCTGTTTGTGCTGTGATCTTTTTGATTATCTTATCCATCGGGTCTTCTTTATTCCAGAGGGGATCTTTAACGCCTGAGAGTTTTATAAGGTCATTTTCTGCGTCATAACTCACACCAAGTTTATCAACAAGGCCGACAGCTTTTGCTTGAGAGGCTGTAAAAATATGCGCATCTGCAAACTTTGGTGCATCTTCGACTTTTAGTTTTCTTGCAGTTGCAACATCGTGAACAAACATATCGTAAGTGCCTTGAATCACTTTGTTTAGCTCCTCTTTTTCATAAGGTGTCCATTCTCGATCGCTTGTGCCGAGTTGTTTGTATTTTCCAGCAGAAACTATTTGTGTTTTGATACCGATTTTTTGCATCACTTCACTCAAGTTTGCGCCTTGCATAATGACACCGATGCTTCCCACCATACTTCCAGGATTCGCGACAATCTCATTTGCCCAGATAGAAGAGTAGTAACTTCCACTGGCAATCGTTCCACTTGCGTAAACTACCACTGGTTTTGACTCTTTGAGTCTTTTGACCGCATATGCTACTTCAATGGAAGGTGAAACAGCTCCACCTGGGGAATCTACAACAAGTAAAACCCCTTTGATTTTACTATTTAAACGTGCATCATCTAGTTTTTTGACTACATCATTGACATCCATGATTGGCCCAGCGAGAGCGATTTTTTCAAGGTTATGAGGCATTAAAGATGCATCATCGCTTGGCATAAAGATCAAAACCACGATAAGCAAAAAAACCATCGCTTTAAAATGATTTTGGATGAACTCTATAGGCGCTGTTATGGGTAATAATAGTTTTTTCAATCTTTCCATCTACTCTCCTTTGACCTGTTTTCCGTTAATATAAATTTTGGAGATATTATAGCCATGCAAGAGTAAATGTAACGGGAGTTGCTCATTTGGCTTAGATGTAAGCTCTAAAACTAGCATATCCGCCATTTTTCCCTCTTTTATCTCTCCTGTATTGAGTCCGAGTGCCTCAGCGGCATCTTTTGTTACACTTTGTAAAAGTCTTTTGGCTAATGGTAAAAGATCAGCTCCATTGTGCATAAAAAGAGCGATTTTCATCTCTTCAAAAAGGTTAAGCGTATAGTTTGAGCTTAATCCGTCTGTGGCACAGATCCAGCGAATATTGTGTTTATCAAGTTCTGCAAGATCGATGGCACCATTTCCAAGAAGACGGTTTGAAATAGGGCAGTGGATAACTGTGTGTTTTGACTTAGAAAGAATCTCGAGTTCCTCATTGCCAGCTTGGACAACGTGAGTCATAAGTGTTGGCACATTTGTAAAATGGGTTAAAAACTCTTTTGCATCTGAGACAGCTTTTTCTTGTTTTAAAAAATCTGCAAAGAACTTTTTGAAATCACCTTCACTTTGTTCGAGCCATTTTTTTTCTGCTGGACTTTCCAAGAAATGCGCACTCAGTGGTAACTTTTCATCCTTGACCATCTGCAGGGCTTTTTTGATCAAAATCGGATGTACAGAGTAGGGGGAATGGATGGCAACTGCGGGGTAAAATCCTTCACGTTTTATGGATTTGGACGCATCAAGACGGGCAGTAAAATCATTAAATAGTGGATCAGCCATTGTCGCTTGAGAGCCTATAAGTTCATTGAAAAAGACGACATTTTGAGCCGAAGAAGCAGCAGTATCAAGATCCATCCCATAAGAACTCACCGCTCCATAAGTGGTAATACCAGATTCGAGCATCATCTGTGCTGCTTTTTTCATACATGTTGTGTCACAAGAACCTATAAGTTCATCACGATTACCGATGACACTGTAGAGCCATTTTAAGAAATCTCCATATTCTAAAGTTTCTTTGTTGGCACTAAACTCTAAGTGAACATGCGCATTGATAAGCCCGGGCATAATAATGGAGTTTGTTGGCAATGTTACTAGCTGTGCATCGGGAAAAAGCTTTGTTAACTCCGCTAAGGAAGCAATTTTAATGATACTTTTGTCAAAGGCTATTGCATGATTTTCTAAGATGAAACCATCTTGATAGATATAATTTGGATTGATAATTTTCACATTTACTCTTTTGTTCTCTATTTTAAAATAGATTATGCATAATTTTGATAAAATTGGCGCTTAATTAAACTATTTACATCAAAAAAGGTCGAAAATGAAAGTTGTAGTGATCCAAGGTCCAAATCTCAACATGTTAGGCGTACGTGAACAACAGTTTTACGGACCAATGAAACTTGAACATATCCACGCTCAAATGAAAGATGTTGCAGAACAAAACGGTATTGAAATCGAATTTTTTCAAAGTAACTTAGAGGGTGAACTTGTGGATAGAATCCAAGAGTGCTACGGCGACGCGGATGGTATCATCATCAATCCAGCGGCTTATACACATACATCAGTTGCTATTCGCGATGCGATCAGTGCGGTTTCTATCCCAACTATTGAAGTGCATATCTCTAACACTTACCGTCGTGAAGATTTTCGTCAAAAGAACTTAATAGCTCCTGTATGTACCTCTTCACTGATTGGTTTTGGACCTTTTGGATATCACCTTGCGATGGTGGGAATGCTACAACTTTTCAATGAAGTGAGAGCGATGCAAGAAGCGCAACGAGCGCATCAAGAAAATATTCAGGCGTAAAATGATAAAAAAACGTGTTTTAAGTGAAAGCTTAATGTTAATCACTACAACATGTTTTGCTTATAAAAAAGTGCAGTCATCGACTCATCGTTATCAAGCAACGATAGGAATTGGTGGCAATGTCGGTGATGTCTTAAGAAGATTTCATCATCTTTTTTTTACACTTCAAGCCGATAAACGAGTAGAGATTTTACAAACTGCACCGATTTTAAAAAATCCTCCTTTTGGATATACCCATCAGGATGATTTTTTAAACTCTGTGATAGTTTTAGCAACTTCAATGCAACCAAAAGTTTTTTTGGACTTTTTGATGCGTTTGGAGAAAAGATTTTCAAGAAAACGCAGTTTCGCAAATGCACCAAGGACTTTAGATTTGGATATTTTATTTTTTGACGACCGTGTTATCGATACAAAGTCCCTAAAAGTTCCACATCCGCAGTGGATGAAAAGAGAGAGCGTGCTTATTCCATTATCAAGCATAAAAAGATGAAGATTTTAACATTTAGCGGAAAAACACCGACAGAAGCGCTCAAAAAAGCACAAGCCGCAGTCGGTGAAGATGCAATGCTTATCGAAACAAGAGAGATTCAAAAAAAAGCTCTGGGAAAAGAACCTCTTTATGAGATAGTTGTTGCTGTTGATGAAAAAGAGATGAAAACTCCGCCAAGGCCAAAGCAAAGACCGCTTGAGATGCAAAAGCCCGTAAAAGAAGAGAGTGAAGATGTCTTTTATAACATCTCAAAAGCGGCAAGACAGATCTCAGAAATTGCAAAAGTTAGTAATAGCGAAACGTATGAAAAAGATAGAAGTGAGAAAAGTGCTGCAGCTGAAGTGGCACAACCCAAAGAACTAGGCGAAATAAAAGCAGAGCTTTCAAAACTCGGCGATAGAGTCAAACTGATCCAAAATATGTTTTGGCAGGAACGCTCTCCAAATCTTGATCGTGCTATACCACCCGAATTTGCTGAGATCTATAAAATGGCACTAGAGAGTGGTATGAATAAAGAGCATCTTGATGAGATGATGCATCTAAGTTTAGAGCATATGCCGCTAAAGATGAGAGAAAATTCTGAAACGGTCAAAAGATATTTTAAATCGATTTTACGAAAGATGGTGCCGGTAAGGATGGAAACATTACCGACATCTACAACAAAAAAAGTGATCATGCTTGTTGGTCCTACTGGAGTTGGAAAAACAACTTCTATTGCAAAACTCGCAGCTCGTTACTCTTACTTGATGGAGAAAAGATACAAAGTGGGGCTCGTTGTTTTAGATACCTATAGAATCGGTGCAGTAGAACAACTGATGCAGTATGCAAGGATGATGAAACTGGGTATCGAAACTGTCGTAGACCCTCCAGAATTTTCAAGTGCGCTGAACTCTCTTCGCTATTGTGATTATATTTTAATCGATACGATGGGCTCAAGTCCTTATGATAAGAATAAAATAGAGAAAATATATGAATGTCTTAATTCTAATACGACAGAGTTTAGTATTGATGTAGTTTTGGTGATGCCAAGTTCTATAAAATATGAGGATTTAAAAGCTACCTATGATAATTTTGAACCTCTTGATGTCGATACGATGATGTTTACCAAGCTCGATGAAACAAGAGGATTTGGAAATATTTTTTCTCTTGTTTATGAAACGAAAAAACCTATCAGTTATTTTTCTGTTGGGCAAGAAGTTCCAGAAGATTTGATTGTCGCAAACAGCGATTTTTTAGTGGAGTGTTTACTCCATGGTTTTAACAGGAGCAAGCTATGATCGGGCATCAGGCTGAAAAATTAGAACAGCTCATAGCAACATCGTCTGCAAAAAAATCTAAAAAGACGCGATTTATCGCTATTACTAGCGGTAAAGGTGGAGTAGGTAAGAGCACGATCAGTTCAAATCTTGCTTATATCTTGTCTCAAAACGGTATTAATGTAGGAATATTTGATGCAGATATCGGGCTTGCAAATCTTGATGTTATGTTCAATGTAAAGATCAAAAAAAATATTCTACATGTACTTAAAGGTGAAGCAAAAGTCTCAGATATCTTGATACCTATCACAAGAAATTTGATTTTAATTCCAGGCGATAGTGGAGACGAAATTTTAAAGTATGCTGATGAAGCACTTTTTGCGAGATTTATGCAAGAAGCTGAAATTTTAGATAAATTAGACGTTATGATTATTGACACAGGAGCTGGGATTGGCGAGCATATCCAGATGTTTTTAAAAGCGGCTGATGATGTGATTGTTGTAACTGTTCCTGATCCAGCGGCGATTACGGATGCTTATGCGACTATCAAAACAATAGCGACGATGCGTAATGATATCTCGATGATTATGAATCAAGTGCGTGGAGAATCAGAAGCATTAGCAGTCTTTAACAAGATAAAAAAAGTTGCACATTCTAACATTAGAGAGGATCTCAATTTGACATTTCTTGGAAAAGTGAATTCTGATAGCAGAGTCTCAATGGCTGTGAAACAAAGAGAACTTGTGAGTGTTGTTTCTCAGGGTTCTCAGCCTGTGATAGATCTTGAACTTATAGCTCAGGAGATCGCGAAGAATTTGGAACGAAATGTGCTAGTTTCTTCCACAGAGAGTGGATTAACGGGGCTTTTTAGACGTTTAATGCAGCATTTTTAATTTTTAAAAAGGGGTACTTATTTATGTTAGCACCAAATTTTGTCTCTTTTTTTACAGTTCAGGGATTCTTTGTTGGAGTTATTTTTGGATTGTTAAAGTCAGATAGTGCAGATGGTTTGCTTTCTTATACCTTTTTAATTACAATCTTTTTTTATCTATTTTCACATCTTGTTGTAGCATTTTATTTTAGAACGCTCAGTGTTAAAACTTATAATTTTGCAAAAAATAGACATGAATCTGATCTTGATCGTATTGTAAAAGAGATCAATAAAAGAGAAAAGGTAATTGATTCGGCACATAAGATCACAGATGCCGCTATCAAGATGAACACTCAGGATAAAGTGAAGGTTGCTGCATGATAAATACTTATGCAAATGAACTCAAACATAAAGAGGATGAACTAGCCATCCAATACCTTCCAGCAGTAAAGGCTATGGCTTTTAGACTCAAAGAAAGATTACCGAGTTCCGTAGATTATATGGATCTTAATGCCATTGGAACTGAAGAATTGGTAAAACTAGCGCGTAGATATGATGAGGCTCAAAACGATTCTTTTTGGGGATATGCCAAAACGAGAGTTTACGGTGCAATGTTAGATTATCTTAGATCTTTAGACGTTTTAAGCCGTGCAAGTAGAAAACTTGTAAAGCGAATAGATTATTTGGTTGAAGAGTATCTTTTAACACATGACGCAGAGCCTACAGATACAGAGCTCGCACAGATGATCGAAGGCGAGAGCGAAGAAAAGATTCATGAAGCACGTATTGCATCGGCTATTTATACAGTTATGCCGCTTGATGATCATTTTAATGATAACGATGCGACTGAGACCTTGGAAAAAATCGAAAAAGAGCAACTCGTCGAGCTAATAGAAGAGATTTTATCTACATACAGTGAACGTGAACAGATGGTGATTCAACTCTATTATTTTGAGGAGTTGACACTCAAAGAGATCAGTGCGATTTTAGATATTACGGAGTCAAGGATTTCACAAATTCATAAATCAGTTATTTTAAAAATAAAAGAGAGTGTAGGAGCATAATATGGCAGATATACTTTCACAAGAAGAGATAGACGCTCTCCTCGACGTTGTAGATGAAGGGGATGACTTATTAGAAGAGAGCGGAAGTGATGAATCATATTCGCAGCGCCAGATAACACTTTATGATTTCAAGCGTCCAAACCGTGTTTCAAAAGAGCAGTTGCGTGCATTTCGTGGTATTCATGATAAGATGGCTCGTTCACTCTCTTCTCAAATTTCATCTATTATGCGTTCAATTGTAGAGATTCAGCTTCATTCAGTCGATCAAATGACCTATGGTGAGTTTTTGATGTCTTTGCCAAATCCGACAAGTTTTAATGTTTTTTCAATGAAACCTCTTGAAGGCAACGGCATTTTAGAGATCAATCCTTCCATCGCTTTTCCGATGCTTGATAGACTTCTTGGCGGAAAAGGGGAACCTTTTGAAGCAACAAGAGAGTTTTCAGACATAGAACTAAGTCTTTTTGAGACTATTTTGAGAGTTATGATGTCAACGCTCAAAGAAGCTTGGGGGCCAGTTACAGATCTGTATCCAAATATAGAATCAAAAGAGTCTAGTCCAAATGTGGTTCAGATCGTTGCGCAAAATGAGATCGTCGTTATGGTCGTTATGGAGATCATTATCGGACATAGTTCAGGGATGATGAATATCTGTTATCCGGTAATATCGCTAGAGCCGATTTTACCAAAACTTGCAAGTCGTGATTTGATGTTGAATGAAACAAGTTCAAAAAAGAGCAGAAATCAAGAGCTTCAAGTTTTACTTGGCGGGGCACAAGTGAATGTAGAAGCAAATTTGGGTTCTGCTGAGCTTGATATGAGAGAGGTACTTGATCTGAAAATCGGAGATATTATACGTCTAAATACGGACGCAAACGATATTGTCTCACTTTCAGTTGATGGAAAAGTCAGATTTAAGGGTGAAATAGGTTTGAGAAGATTTAGAAAATCTATTCAGGTTACCGAAATAGTTCATACTGAAAAAGATTCAGTCAAACGTACGTTGGAAAATCTGGAAAGACAACGCAAAGCTAAAATAAGCGGTGCAAAAGATATCATAAATGAAGATAATGATAATAATGAATATGAGGATTGATTAGATGGAAGAGTTTATTAAACTATTTGAACGTGAAACTGTAGCAACTATTGAGAGTTTAATCGGTCAAGCTCCATCATTAATAAAAAAAGAAGAGGAAAGTATCTCTATTATCTCCAATATTATTCCTCCGATAGCTTTAGTGAAAATCAGTGTAAGTGGAGATATTGAAGCTAAAATTATGGTTGCTGTTTCTCCTGTATTAGCTACGGCACTTGGTGATATGATGCTAGGTGGTGAGGGAGAGAGTAAAGAAAATATGGATGATGATGATATTGATGCCATCAAAGAGATCATATCAAATATCATGGGTGCTATCTCTAATACATTATCTGCACAAAAAGAGTTGCCAAAAGTTACTTTAAAAGTAGAGAATGTTGATTATATAAAAGATGATGGTGAAATTAATCTTGACAGCTACAGTAAGATGTATGTATATACATTTAGTCTTGGAGCATTGAATTCACTTGTGATGCTGATTGTGGATGAGAAGTTTGAAAAGTCGTTTCATAGCGGCGCTATAAATGGAACTAATACAAATGCTCCAAAAGAGCTAAAAGTAGCTTCTAACAATTCTATAAATGATCAAGAGGCACCTGTAGATTATGGTGATATGAGAAATATATCATTAATTATGGATGTAAAGCTTCCCGTTCGTGTTCGAATTGGTAAAAAGAAGATGCTTTTAAAAGATGTTTTAAATATGGATATAGGTTCTGTTATAGAATTAAACCAGTTGGCAAATGATCCTTTGGATATCTTAGTTGATGATCATGTGATCGCGCAAGGTGAGGTTGTGATCGTGGATGGTAACTTCGGAATTCAGATAACAACAATAGGTACAAAAAGAGATAGATTAAATAAATTGAAATCTTAATTTTATAACTTCAGAATCTTTCTTTTTTAAAGTGTTATAATTTTATGATAAATTTTAATTATAATACAAAGAGATAAGATGAATAAAAAAGTTTTGATCGGAATGAGTGGTGGAGTTGACTCAACAGTTTCCGCACTAATTCTCAAAGAGGATGGTTATGAAGTCGAAGGTGTATACATGCGTCTTCACTCAAAGCCTGGTTACCATGAAATACACCAAGCAAGAGCTCAAAAAGCTGCAGACTTTGTAGGCATTAAACTTCATATACTCGATTTAGAAGATATCTTCAAAGAAAAAGTTTTCAATCCCTTCATAGAAACCTACAAAAACGGAGAAACTCCAAATCCTTGTGCATTATGTAATAGAAATCTTAAATTTGGCGAGATGGCAAAATTTGCAGATTTGATCAATGCCGATTTTATTGCAACAGGTCATTACATTCAGCATGATGGAAAATATCTGATGCAAGCAGAAGATGATACAAAAGATCAAAGTTACTTTTTATTCTATATAGATAAGTCGATTGTTCCTCGATTACTCTTTCCAATGGGTTCTCGTAAGAAAAGTGATATAAAAAAGTTAGCAGCTTCAATAGAAGGTTTAGAGTCTTTTGCATCACAGGCGGAATCGAGTGAAATCTGTTTTGTCGAAACAACTTACACGGACATCTTAAAAGATTATGTTAATGTAGATAAAGTTGGAGAAGTCTTAGATCAAGAGGGCAATATTGTCGGCGAACATAAAGGGTATATGCACTATACAATAGGAAAAAGAAAAGGTTTTACAGTCAAAGGTGCGCACGATCCACACTATGTAGTAAGCATCGATCATGAAAAAAATCAGATCGTAGTTGGACAAAAAGAAGATCTTGCATGTTACAAAGTAAATTTGAGAGATATGAATATGTTTGATGATAGAAACGAATTTGAATCTACTGTAAAATTAAGATACAGAACGAAAGCAGTACCATGTAGCGTGAAAATATTTGAAAATAGAGCAGAAGTGATATTACATGAATCAGTTTTTGGTGTAGCAAAAGGGCAGGCGGCAGTTTTCTATGATGATGATAAACTCATTGGTGGTGGTTGGATAGCCTAAATGTCTATGAAATAAAATATTATTTCATAGATTATGAATCAGAATGTATCAAATTTTTACAAAACCCCCACGAATTGCAAATTCTTTCCAAATTCCCCCAAAAACCACTTGACAATGATTCTAGTTTTGTCTATAATTCCCGTCCACAAACGATGAGACCTAAAGTTTAGGCCTTGACAGACGAGAGTTTGACTAGTTTGAGATCAT
>CAISHH010000053.1 GCA_903885085.1 uncultured Campylobacterales bacterium | reverse complement strand
TCCACTGCTTATAACAGATATCTTTCTATCTTTTGCCTCGATAAAAATTGGTTTTGAGGTTGAGTATTTTAAACTATTGTCTAGTAAATTTTTTAGTGCAATGGTGAGATAATATAAGTCACCCTCAATAAAAAAATCCTCTATCTCGATTTGTAACGCATCTTCATTTTCTATTGTGAGTTTTGATAAAGCCTCAGTGATAAGCGTCTGAGCTTTAAATCTTCTAATTTCGAATAGATCATCTTTACTTAGAAGTTGCATCTGAAGTATCTCGCTTGTAAGTGTGTCCAGATCATTAAAAGCTCTTTTAATGATCTCTTTTTCTTTTCCCTCACTCACACCCTCAAGAGCGAATTTTCCTTTTGCAATGGGAGTTCTAAGTTCGTGCCCGACATCTCTTAAAAGCTCCTCTCTTGCATCTAATGCTTCTTGAAGTTTTGTTGCCATTTCATTAAAGTTATGCGAGACATCACCTATCTCATCTTTTGTATTCACAACCGCACGAGCTGTGAGATTGCCTGCAGAGAAATCTTTCATCTTTTGACTGATATGTTTTAGTGGAGAGAGAATTTTTAGGATGACAAGATAGATCAAAAACATTAAAATCACATCTAAAGAGACTAGAGAGTTCGTTATATAACGCTCGTTTATGCTTTCTTCTTGCGCAACATCGTATAAGAGAAGCTCAGTGTCAAGATATTTGATATAAAGATAGTATTTGCTGGAGGATTTTAGTATTTTAAGCGCACCAAATGTATGCTCTTGATGAAAGATTAGCTCTGCATTTTCTACAATGTTTTTATCCTTGATCTCTTGAAGTCCAAGTTCATTGATAACTGCTTCGAGTTGCGTTGTATCGCCTTGAGTAAGAGATGAAAACAGCTCTTTTGCACTTGTGATATAACTGCTTTGCTCTATCATCTGGGCTTTTTGCAGACTTGTCTTTTCACCCCAAAATCCTATAAGGCTCATCATTACAAGACTGCTTAAAAAGAGTATGGTTATCTTTTTTTGTATAGACATCTTCTATCCTATAAATTTATATCCTATGCCCCAAACTGACTTGATGTACTTTGCATCTTTTGAGTCATCGCCTATTTTTTGGCGTATATTGCTGATGTGCATATCGATAGTTCTATTTTTTGTATCTTCGTGAAGGGAAGTGGCATTGATGAGTTGGTCTCTTGAGATGACTTTATTGCGGTTTTTCAAGAGGTATAAAAATATTTCAAACTCTACTTTCGTAAAATCTATGGAATAATCTTCGAGCAATACCTCTCGACTAGATTCATCGACACTAAAATCGGAGATCTTCAATCTGTCGCTTTTTTGTGCCCTTTTTAAAACAGCTTCTATGCGCAAAACAAGCTCTCGCGGTTCATAAGGCTTAGCCAAATAATCATCCGCACCGATCTCAAAACCATATATTTTATTTCCAATATCGCCTCTGGCTGAAGAGATGATAATAGGAATATCGCTGTAGCTTTTCAATCTCTTGCAAACGTCAAAACCGTCCATCTCGGGGAGCATAAGGTCTAGAATGACGATATCATATTTTGATCTGTTGTTTTTAAAATCTTCTATCGCCTCTTTTGGATGTATAAAAGCAGTGACATCATAACCGTAATTGAGCAGATAGTTTTTGATCAGTTCTTGCATCTCAACCTCATCCTCGATGAGAAGAATCCTTTTACTCAATTTCCCACTCCTTTTTGTATTGTAAAAAAAGCTCTCTTTGTTTTGGTTTTAAGACATCATGTATCTTTTTAAACATATCTATCTGTATCCCCATCGACTCAGTTTTTAGTTCAAGTAAAAGCTTTGATGCTCTCTCTTGATCGAAACTTTCCTCCAAGAAATAGGTTTTCATTTTCACTTCTACAGACTCTTTTTTTTCATGCAAAACTCTGAGCTGTTTTTCATTTTCAGAAACTATCTTGGACATCTTCTCTTTTTGCTCATTATCAAGATTCAGATATCCAAGATCTCTTGGCATATGAAACTCATGATCCCTGTTTTTATGCCCATCTTTGCCAAACGATAGAGAAAAAAAGAGTAAAAAGAGTAAAAATATTTTCATACTAAGCCTTTATTTTAGGGATTTTTATATTCATATCTTCGATCATACCCTTTTCTATATCAGAGTGACAGGCTTTACAGTTTGCTTTGGATTTTATCTCATTTCTACTAAATATACTTTTATCGATTTCTGCATGTCTTTTTTTCCAATAGGGTGTCTGTGTTATGGCAATAATATCTTGATTCCCTTTGATTGACTCCAATATATAAAAAGCACTCTCTTTAGTCGAACTCTCAGCCGAATTTTTCATCAGATACTCTTTGATTGAAACCCTTGTCGCCTCATCCAGTGAAGCATCCTCTCCAAAATGATCCTCCAAATTGTCCATCATTTTGCTCCAAGACGCACGAGGCAATAAACTTGGCGGATACAATGTGTGGCAAGAGCCGCATTCTGCTACGAATGCGGAATTTTCTTTTTGATAAGAGATTGGAGAGTAGTGGCTTCTTGTCAAAACAGAATTAAAAAAAAGCGAATAAAGTAAAACATCCATTGCTGCGCCAAGCGCTAAAAGCGAAAAAATCTTTTGAAAGAGATTTAATGTCACACTCGGTGCATCTATATTTTTATGTCCGTTTACGATCGACCCCAAAGTGTCTGTCTCTTTATCCATAACTCGCTCAAAGATCACTCCGCTTACATGTAAGGCTACAAGCACCATTAAAAATGTCGAAAAAAACTCATGGATCTCTTTGAAAAGTTTCATCTCTTTAAAATAGGGAGTATTTAAAAAACTGAGTATTCCTCGTCCCTCTTGGATACCATAAGTCAATATACCTGTTATCACCGTTAAAAGTACGACGGCAAACATCGTTATCATCACAAAAGATGCTGCGGGATTATGCCCTGCGTATTTTTTATGATTGAAGATATTGAGAACAGACTCTTTTAATTCCTTTACATGTAAGGAAAAATCTGAAAACCTTGAATAAGAAGGACCTACAAATCCCCAGATGATTCTGTATATGACAAGTATTCCTATTGCATAACCGAAGCTTACATGTAGGGTTGAGAGCTTATCTTCATCACCGCTGAAGTACGCCGTGAGGATAAAAGCGGCAAACATCATATGAAACACGCGAGTCGGCAAGCTCCAGATATATGCTCTCATCTTTTAATCTTCCCATCTTCCATAATTTGGAATTTTTATCGCTCTCTCAGAATAACTTCCTTGATTTGCCGTCGTGTGGCACGCTGTACAGTTTGCGAGACTTTTCACCTCTTTTTGCTCTATAAAACGTTTTGGAATCCCTCTATGTTCTCTCAAAAAATATGGCGTCTGACTTATTCTCAGCGGTGTTTCGTTGCTTGTAATAGAGTTTGACATCTTTGAAAAATGTTTTGTAGAAGCTTTTACATCGCCCGCATTGCTTGTCAAATAGACAAGGATTGTCTTATTATCATTTGCATCAAGCGACGCATCCACGTCGAAGTGGTTGTCCAGTTTTTTCATCATCTTGCTCCATGAACGTTGTGGCAAAAACTGTGGTTGATATGCCATATGACAAGATCCACACTCTTTTTGATAGACTTTTTCGACAGTTTTACTCTCCACGCCAAACAATGTAACTCCGCTAAACAGTGTAGCAACCGTTGCTATTATCAAATACTTTTTCATGATTCTCTCCTGTTAGTAGTTTTTTATATATGTAAGAACATCGCCTTTTTCAACCACTGTTCCCTCTCTTTTATAGACATCGTTAAAATTGCGTTTTAACCATTTCTCTACATTCTTTACGTCACTGAGTCTCTCTTTATTTGCTTTTGGTGAGAGAGGATCTATCACTTTTGCTGTAAATGTATTCTTTCCTGCTTGTTTCAAATCGTTTGTATGACAGCTCGCGCAAGAGATATTTTGACCTTTTTTGCCAATGTGCTCAGAGGTAAATATCTGCTTTCCGCTTACGGCATCAAAACCTTTAAAGGATGGATCTGCTTTTTTTGCCTCATTTGCTAAACTCTGCATATATCCATCGATTGGTGCGCTAAATCCTAATGTCACCATCAAACCTAGAACTGTTAAAACTTTTTTCATAACTTACTCCTGAAATTATTTCTACGATTCAAATTATGACCCAGAACAATCAAGCCGCTCTGCACACTCTCTTGACATTTTCTTGACACTTTTAGTTATAATTTCGGATGCTACTATATATACATATCCCATTTTGCGATTCCAAATGCTCTTACTGCTCTTTTAACTCTTATGTTGATAAGTTTCAACTTCGAGAAGATTATATGAAGGCTCTTTTAGAGCAACTCACTTTTGAGCTTAAAAGATTTGATGCCAAAGAGAAGAGTATAGAAACTTTTTTTATCGGCGGAGGTACGCCCTCAACTGTTTCTCCTGAACTTTACAAACCGATTTTTGATCTTTTAAAGCCTTATTTTATGGATGATATTGAGATAACCACAGAAGCAAATCCAAACAGTGCGACACTCTCTTGGATAGAGGGAATGAAAAATCTCGGAGTGAACCGCATCAGTTTTGGCGTGCAAAGTTTTGATGATAAAAAACTCAAATTCCTAAACCGTGCTCATAATAGTGAAGATGCTATTCGCGCAGTGAACGATGCCTATCATGTAGGGATTAAAAACATCTCTCTTGATCTTATTTATGCAACCGTACTAGACACAAAAGAGCTTTTGGAAGCGGACTTAAAACAGGCGTTTTCTTTGCCTATCAACCATCTCAGCGCATATGCCTTGACCATCGAAGAAGGCACTCCTTTTGAGAAAACTCCGCAAGTGGCGAGAGAAAAACTCTCTTTGACAAACTTTGTCTTTGAGAAAATCAAAAAACAGGGATTTACTCAGTATGAGATCTCTAACTTTGGAACCTACCAAAGTCGTCATAATCTTGGATACTGGCAGTACAAAAATTATATCGGTGCAGGAAGTGGCGCTGTGGGTGCTAAAGATGGAGTAAGATATTATCCTTCGACGGACATAGATTTTTATATTCAAAATCCTTTACATGTAAGAGAAGAGATTTTAAATGAAGAGGAACAAAAATCTGAAAAACTGTTTTTAGGTTTGCGCAGTGTTATCGGTGTGGATGAAACTATTTTAAACACTGATGAGTTAAAAAGAGCGAATATTTTACTTGACGAAGAAAAACTGACTAAAGTTGGTAACAGATTTTATAATAAAGAGTATCTTTTAAGTGATGAGATAGCCTTGTTTATCTTAAACTGATAGAATCCCGTAAGTGAATTTAAAACTGATATAAGATACAATCACAAAAAATTTAGAGGAAATAATATGTTTGGTATGGGGTTTGGTGAATTATTTTTAATTGCCGTGATCGCGATTATATTTTTGGGTCCTGATAAGCTCCCTGAAACAATGGTACAGATGGCAAAAACGTTTAAAAAAGTGAAAACTGCAATAACAAGTGCAAAAGACTCAATCGAATCAGAATTACATCTCTCTGACCTCAAAAGTGAAGCACTCGCATATAAAGATGAACTGATGAAGGCATCTGATGAGATCAAAAGTGTCAACCCTATTACCAACATTCAAAAAGAACTTTATGAAGTTTCTGTAGAAAAACAGCTTCCTAAACAACCTCAAGAAGTTTCTGCAAACACTCCTGAACTCCCTAAAGCAGAAGAGATAACTTTTACAAAAAAAGAGATAAAACCTAAAGAAGAGAATATTTAATGCTTGAAGACTTAAGACCACACCTCGTAGAACTCAGAAAACGTCTTACCATTTCCGTCGTTGCTTTTATCATTATTTTTATGGCTATGTTTACATACAACCAGCCACTTCTTACATGGATGACAGCACCGCTTCATGATGCACTTGTAGATGTTGGAAAAATCTCTCCATTAGCCGCAAAAGGGATGATGACAACAAACCAAGTCGGCGGAGCATTTTTTGTCGCTATGAAAGTTTCATTTTTTGCTGCCATTGTTGCCGCTTTACCTATTATACTTTCACAGATATGGCTTTTTATAGCACCGGGTTTGTATAGTAATGAAAAAAAGATGCTAATTCCTTTCGTGTTCGGCGGGACTTTTATGTTTGCTGTGGGTGTTGCCTTTGCTTACTATGTGGTTACCCCGTTTGGTTTTACCTTTCTTATTACCTTCGGTAGTTTCACCTTTACTCCTATGATCAACATTGAGGATTATGTCGGATTTTTCACGAAGATTATGTTTGGATTTGGAGTTGCTTTTGAACTTCCAATCTTTGCATATTTTCTTGCTCTTTTAGGTTTCATCACAGATAGAACATTGATTGATTTTTTCCGATATGCAGTTGTCTTGATATTTATTATCGCGGCTTTGCTTACACCTCCAGATGTCATGACACAACTCTTAATGGCTTTTCCACTTATCATCTTGTATGGTATATCGATTCTTATCGTAAGATTTGTTAATCCTGCATCCAAACTAGAAGAAGAAAAAGAAGATGACACAGAAGAAGAGAAAGAAGTAGAAGAAAACGAACAAATAGAGCAAAAAGAAGAAACAAAAAAAATAGAGCAGAAAGAGGAAAATCCGAAGAGTGAATAAACTCGATCCTCTTTTAACTTCCAGCTATGATTTCACACTTGCAAGTGAACTCATAGCAACTCACCCAGTTGAACCACGAGACAGTGCGAAGATGCTTGTCTATAACAGAAATTCTGACACCATCACCCACACATATTTTTACGAACTTGAAAACTATATACCAAAAGAAAGTGCACTTATTTTTAATGACACAAAAGTCATAAAAGCTCGTCTTTATGGGCAAAAAGAGAGCGGTGGCAAGGTCGAACTGCTTATAAACAGACCTTTAAATGCAACTGAGATCAATGTCTATATACGAGGAAAAGTCAAAGTTGATATGAAAATTTTCTTTGATGAGAACCTTACATGTAAGCTTGTAAAACTTCATGAAGATGGCTCAAGAGATGTAGAGTTTTTTCAAAATGAACATCTTTTAAGATTTGAAGATCTTCTACCTATCATTGAAAATATAGGCCATATTCCACTGCCACCCTACTTACAACGTGAAGATGCCAAAGAAGATGAGTCAGATTATCAAACTGTTTTTGCCGCGTATGAAGGTGCAGTTGCCGCACCTACGGCATCGCTTCATTTTACAAAAGAGCAGCATAAAAGAGTGTGCAAAAATTTTAAACACGCTTATGTGACCTTACATGTAGGTGCTGGAACGTTCAAGCCTGTCGAGGAAAGAGAGATTTTAAACCATCCCATGCATAGTGAATATTATGATGTTTCCAAAGAAGCAGAAGATTTGATAGCCTCAGATACTCCGATACTTTGTGTGGGGACAACTTCGACTAGAACGATAGAGTATTATGTCCAGTATGGCAAGAAAAATCATGGCGAAGCAAATCTTTTTCTACATCCAAATAACAAACCACAACGCGTCAACCATCTACTTACAAACTTTCACTTGCCAAAATCAACACTTTTGATGCTAGTTGCCTCATTTGTGGGAGTAGAAAAAGCACTTGCTCTTTATGAAGAAGCAATACAAAATAAATACCGTTTTTATTCTTACGGCGATGCAATGTTGATTATATAAGATAGTTTAAATTATCCTGCTACAAAAACTCTTCCTTGTCTTATCTCTATAACTCCATCGAGTTCGGATTCAAAGAGTTTTTCGCCATACTTCGCTATCGCTTCATCATACGTTGGAGAAGTTTTACAAAACTCTATAAATTCATCTTCAATTTTATCCTTATATGTAACGCCACTTATCTCCGTTACAAAGTTTGCAATATCATAAATTGCTTCCGCTTTCCCATCTTGAAGCAAGCGGTTTGTCGCAGAACTTTCACCAATGCGATGAGGAAGTACATAGATTTTTTTGCCCATTTCAAGGGCGAACTCTATGCTTCTCATACTTCCACTTCCAAGTTCAGCTTCACTCACAATCAAAACATTTCCAAGAGCAACAACGAGTTCATTTCTCACAACAAAACTCCAAGAAGTAGCTTTAAAATCATCATCAAACTGACTCAAGATGAGCCCCTCTTCTTCTATTGAGGAGAGTAGATTTTTATTTATTGCGGGATATTTGTGATTTAAACCATTAGGTAAAACTGCAATGGTATTTGAACTTTTTGCCCCATTGTGTGCGATAGCATCAACACCCATGGCACCACCACTTACGATACAAATACCAGCTTTTGAAAGAGCAAGACTCAAGTTATGTGTCATCATTTTTGTATATTGCGAGGGTTTTCGACTTCCCACTATAGAGATTTTCTTTTTCTCTAAAAGTGCAAGATTTCCGCTATATTGAAGGGTATGCGGATATTTCTTCATACTGATGAGTGCCTCTATTTTTTGTTCAATGGTGCCTCTCATCTGTTGCTCTTTTAAATCTTATTTATCTGCACTAACTCAACTTGAGAAAGTAACTCTTTTGACTCACGAAGTGCTTCGAGTGTGTTTGGATGTGGATGGCCTATAGCCACGGCATATCCTTTTGATTTAGCAACCTTCACTGCCTCTTGTATCTGTTTTTTTACATACTCCACATTCATCGTGTGGTCTAAAAATACATCTCTACCTATATATCTTTCTCCATTGGCTTTCATAACTTTTGGAGCTTTCGTCTGAGCAATCGTGCGACTGTCAATAAACTCTATATGATGAGCATTGAGTGCAAAAATAAGTCTATTCATAGCAACTTCGTCAGCAGTAAACTTACTTCCCGTATGATTATTAAGATATTTTACTCTTGGAAATAACTTCACAACATCATCTATACGCTGGGAAATAACCGCCTGAGAATCCCCTACTTTTAAAGTAATGGGTTCTGAAGCATTGAAACTTACAGCTTCCATAGGTAAATGTACCATATAAAATGATTCTTTTGATGCTAATACTGCAGAATCGGGATGTATCGCATTTGGTGGTAAAAAAGACATTGTTACTGTTAAATCGAGTTTTTTAATCGCTTTGACCTCTTGTGAAAATGAGACATCATCTATGATAATGGCAAGTTTAGGTTTACCACTGAATGTTTCTTTATCACTACTTTCTTTGACTGCTATATGCTGAATTTTCTTTGAATTTTTTTCAACTTTCTTTGGAAGATGCTCTGGTTTTTGTGGAATTTTTTTCTCTACTTTTATTGGTTTATTTATCTTTTCTGGGTTTCCTTCATATTCATGTGAGGCACCTTTGATCGCGTATCGGTTTTTCTCTTCATTTAAAACCGTTTTAAGTCTATTTTTTATATCTTCCTCTTGTCTAGAAGAGATATTTTGAGGATTTTTTGCTAATTCTGGAGTTTTTTGAGCCTCTTTTGAAGTTAAAACTTTTGGCTCATCCCCTTTTTTAGGTAAGGCTTGTGCAGATGTTGCATTCGAAGATGATTCAGTGAAATTTGACTCTTTATGTGTTGCACTTCCTGTATCAGTATATTTTGAACCATCTACATAGCCGACATAATAACCAAGCCCTATAAAGCCCATAAGTGCCAAAATAGCGATAGCACTCCACGTAAAAATTTTCAATCTCTTATTAGTAGAGTCTTTACTTTTAATTGTTCTTTTCTTTTTCATAAGGCGTATTAGAGCGAAATTGAGATTATAAACGACTTATTCTTTCATTTTGCAACTTATTTTTAGAAGATTTTGGGTAAAAGAAGGATTAAGTGAACTTTCTGTATAATTGCGCGTTCCTTTCTCTTTGTATCACACAATGATGTGATGTATTGATATCCGAAAGGGAAACAAAAGCCTAACTTTAGGCCTATATTCCAAGGGGAGACTATACTCTATGAGACATTACGAAAACCTAGTAATCGTAAAACCGACACTAACTGAAGAAGAGATCAAAAACACTATTGCAGCTGTTGAAGAAGTGATCACATCAAACGGCGGAGAAATTTCTGCACGTGACGCAATGGGAATCCGCAAACTTGCATACCCAATCGCTAAAAATGAGCGTGGATTCTTTTATGTAATCTACTACACAATCGAACCAGCTACAATCAGCGAAATCGAAAGACGTTTTAGAATTAACGAAGAACTTTTACGTTTCGTTACTATCAAATATGATACAAAACGTGAAGTAACAGCTTGGAATCAACTTGTTGATAAAGTTAACAACCCAAGAAAAGCTGCTCCTGTTAAAGAAGAAGAAGCAGTAGCTGCTCCAGAAACAACAGAAGCGTAATTTAAGAGGAACTATTCATGTTTAATAAAGTCATACTGGTAGGAAACTTAACTCGTGACATCGAACTTAGATACTCACAAACAGGAATGGGTATAGCAAAAGCTGCTATAGCTACATCTCGTAAATTCTCAACTAACGGAGAGAAAAAAGAGGAAGTATGTTTTGTTGATATCACTTTCTTTGGACGTAGTGCCGAAGTTGCAAACCAGTACCTTCGCAAAGGAAGTAAAATCTTAGTTGAGGGAAGACTGACTTTAGAGCAATGGGTAGATCAAAACGGACAAAAACGCTCAAAGCACTCAGTAACTGTTGAAACTATGCAGATGCTTGATTCTAAGGGAGATAACAGCGGAGCTGGTGGTTATGTTGGTGGAGATATCGACCAAGATTACACACAACCTCAAAGTTATTCTCAGCCGGCTCAAGCATACGGCGGCAGTAGCGCACCTCAGCAAAAATATGCTGAGCCAGCTCGCCAACAGCCTGCACAGCAGCCAAGAAAAATGATGCCTGAGCAAAATATTCCAGTCATCGATATCGATGAAGATGAAATTCCATTTTAGAAAATAACAGAAGGAAAACACTATGGCAGAAAAAAGAAAATACAAAAAAAGATTTTGTAAATATTGTGAAGCAAAAACAGACTTCATGGATTATAAAGATGTTGCATCTCTACGTTTCTCTCTTTCAGAGCGTTACAAAATTATGCCACGTCGTTTAACAGGTAACTGTAAACGTCACCAAGATATGATCTCTACAGTTATCAAACGTGCTCGTGCTGCGGCATTAGTTCCATATACTGTAACTCGTAAAGCAGTTGTAACTGCACCTTTCGAAAACCTACGTTAAGTAGAAATCTTTGAGTGCTCTTGCACTCAAGAACTTTAAAACTCTCTCTAACTTCCCTTTTTTTATTTTGTTTAAAAAAATTCCGATATTATACTCACACGTACTATCTAAGGATTTTTTATGCCATTTATGCAAAGACTTCAAAGCGCTCTTATACTCAAAACATCACTTCATCAATCCTATGAAACAAATATTGTGGAGCATCCTGAGAAAAAAATATATAAAGCAATTGAGCAAAATAATACTCTAAGAATCCAAGAAAAAATCTACAACGGCTATGACGTAGATCTACACAGTTCTCACCATATTCCAGCCATCATCTATGCAACTATTCATAACCGAGTTGATTGTATCAATCTGCTTTTAGAAAATGGAGCTGACATCAATATTTCTGATAAGAATCAAAGAACAGCTTTACACTTTGCCGTGAATCTTTGTCTCTATGAACTTATATATTTACTCTTAAAATATGGAGCAAATCCCTTCCTAAAAGATGATAAAAATCTTTCACCATTAGAGTACGCTCTTGATTATGAAGATAAAAAAAGTATACAACTACTCAAATTAACAACACAGATTCCACTGGAATATCATACTGTTTCAGAGTCTATACAGCAAGCGAAACTTTATGAACTATCAAGAAATATCAAAAACAAAACACAATTATTTCAAAAAAATGCACTTTCTCAATCTTACATGTATACTGCAGTGCTCGGTGGAAATATTAAACTCATTAGCTATCTTTTTAACAAGGGTATCAATATAGATGAAAAAGACACCAAAGGAAATACTCCACTTCTACATGCTATTCTTCACTCCGCACCCTTACATGTAATAGAGTTTTTGTGTCATAAAGGTGCAAGTATTGAAGTTAAAAACAGATATTCTGAATCTCCCCTACTCTCAAGTATTAAACTAGGACTCTATGAAATAGCAAATTTTCTTGTTGATTTTGGCGCGAATGTTAATGTCACAGAAAATATCAACACCTCTTTAACACTTTGCCATTTTGCTATCCATACTTTTAAAGAAGATGCAGATAAATTTAGAGAGATTCAGACAAAGCTGATCACAAAAGGTGCCACGGTAGATATGCTTATCAATAAGCTAAAATGGACGCCATTGATGCACTGTGTAACGCAAAAAGAGTTACCGCTTATCAAAGATCATTTTGAGATCTTACTCCAGCTTGGAGCCAATCCTAACAAAGCTGATCTCAATGGTAGAACAGCCTTAATGCTTGCCACTTCAGTTGCAAACAAATACTATGTGCAAAGAATGATAGAAAACTATGCAAATGTTGATCAAGTGGATAATTTTGGATGGAATGCGCTTATTTTTGCTATCTACTACTCTCATAAAGAGCTTGTCAAAGAGTTGTTAAATGCAAACAGTGATATTCATATAGTGACAAACACAGGGCAAACAGCCATACAAATAGCCTTGCATAAAAACAATCAAGAGATCATCACTCTGCTCAAAGCACATGGAGCACTTGTAGATAAAGAATAAAATATCTTAATGTGCTAATATCGTCCACATAAGGCCGATATACTCGTGCATCGCTACTTGAGAGTTTTCAAATGATTCAATATCTGGTTTCATCCAAACTGTTCTAATATTTTGCTTTTTAAAATCCGTAGGTGCCGGAATTGGGTTTAGTCCGTTATCTCTGAAAAGTTTTACGGCTCTTAGCATATGCGTAGCGGATGTCACCAATATAAATGGCTTCTCGCCCACAACACTCTTTGCAAAAAGTGCTTCTTCTTGTGTATCTTGCACTTTAGAATTCATGATGATATCTTCTGCAAGCACACCAAGAGAGAGTGCCATTTTAGCGTTTACATCAGAATTGGCTAAAGTCATATCCCCTTTGTAACCAGTAAAAATAAGTTTTGCTGCGGGATATTCTTTTTGAAGTAACACGCCCTCTACAACTCGTTTTAGACTAGTATCTCCGATCATACTAGAAAGGGGTTGAGTTGTGTCATCATTATTGCCATTACCAAGAACATGGATATAAGAGATATTTGCATCAGTTACTTCAAACTTCCCATAGACATCTTCAAGATTTTCTACCAAGAGGTTTGAAAATGGAGGATAGGAAAATAAAAATAATAATACAAAAGAGAAAGAAAGAAGAATTTTCGCTTTTGTAAAACGACTTCTATATAAATAATAAAGACCAAGAAGAAAAAGAAACAAAACAAATCCAAAAGGTTCAACAAAAAATGAGACAGTTTTTTTCAAAATAAAAAGCGTATCCAAGGAATCTCCTTACATGTAAATATAAAATATATAAAAACTAAAAGAGTGGTGTAATTGCAAGGCGCATAAAGAGGAAGTGTACTAACATACATGCCCTGAACGAAGTGAAGAAATACTCTCTGGGGTGCGACGAATGTAGCAACGCAGCAAGTGCGCCGCTATTTTAGTTTTTAGTAGTGTCAACGATTTTATTTGCTGCAATCCACGGCATCATAGTACGAAGTTTAACACCAGTTTGCTCAATCAATGAAGCTCTAGCATTTGTACGCTCAGCGTTCATACGAGGATATCCTGATTGACCTTCGAGGATGAAGTCTTTTGCAAATCTACCATCTTGGATCTCTTTTAAGATCTCTTTCATAGCCGCTTTAGACTCAGCATTGATAACACGTTTACCAGAAACATAATCACCATACTCAGCAGTGTTGCTGATCGAATATCTCATATCAGCAATTCCACCTTGGAACATCAAGTCAACGATAAGTTTTAGCTCATGTAAACACTCAAAGTATGCAAGTTCAGGAGCGTAACCAGCTTCAGTCAATGTTTCAAAACCAGCTTGTACTAGAGCTGTTGCTCCACCACAAAGAACTGCTTGCTCTCCAAAAAGGTCAGTTTCAGTCTCATCTTTGAAGTTTGTCTCAATTATCGCAGTTCTTCCGCCACCGATAGCTGATGCATAAGAAAGTGCTAACTCTTTTGTACTACCACTTGGATTTTGTCCAACAGCGATAAGGTCAGGAATCCCGCCACCACGAACAAATTCTGAACGAACAGTGTGACCTGGAGCTTTAGGAGCGATCATTGTAACATTGATGTCAGCTCTTGGGTGGATACGTCCGTAATGGATGTTAAAGCCGTGTCCAAATGCAATAGTTGCGCCTTGTTTTAGGTTTGGCTCGATCTCATGTTTGTAGATATAAGACTGATCTTCATCTGGAAGAAGGATCATGATAACATCAGCAGCAGCTGAAGCATCTCCAACAGTCATTACTTGGAAACCTTTTGCTTCAGCTTTTGCCCAGCTTGCTCCATCTTTTCTCAAACCAACGATTACTTCAACACCGCTATCACGTAGATTTTCTGCGTGTGCGTGGCCTTGAGAACCAAAACCGATCATTGCTACTTTTTTACTTTTGATGATGCTGATATCACAATCTTTGTCATAATAAACATTTAATCCCATACTAATTCCTTGCATAATATTAAGCTTAAGCCTAAAAAAAATTTCAGCAATTATACTCAAATAAAGCAAAAACTTTTATAATAGCGAAAAACTTAGGAGTTAGTTTTATGAAAAAATTCAATCTTTTTAACGAATGACTTTGGTGAACTTCAATTAGAACCCTCAG
>CAISHH010000052.1 GCA_903885085.1 uncultured Campylobacterales bacterium | reverse complement strand
TTAGTGCGGGTTGCTATAAATAAAAAGCCATTTTTCTATTTTAGTAATCTAAAAAAGTATTTTACTCATTTAAAAAGTATCAGTGAATTTATACAAAGTAGCCAGTATTTTGGAGATATAGAGTTTGTTTTTTATACTACAAAAGAGTTTATATTAACAGAGCAGATTAAAATCAAGTATATTCTTGAGCTTTTAGAGATAATTGAAGATAAAATCATCAAAAATGCAAAAGAGTTTGTAGGAAGTAGCGAATTTTACCCTGTGCGAATACACTCTAAAATACCTCCTTTTAAAACTTTAAAACAAAAAGATAGTGATAGCCGTATAGATATTGTTGATGATTGGTATGTTTTTGAACCTCATGGAGGCACAAGCGAAGAGAGACATTTTACAGATTTTATGCTCAAAGTATCAGATGAATTGAAGCGAAAATATAAAGAGGTCAAGCTCATTCGTAACGAAAAAGCATTTGAGATATATAGTTTTGATACAGCTAGAGATGGTGCAAGATTTGAGCCTGACTTTGTGCTTTTTTTAAAAGATCAAAACGATTGTTACCATCAGATTTTTTGTGAGCCAAAAGGGGATTGGGCAAAAGATGAAAAAGATGGGTTTGAAAATTCGCCAGAGAAGTGGAAAAATGAGTTTTTATCAGATATAACAAAATACACACAAGAAAATGTTTTGACACTTAATGATCTCAATGAAAATGGATTAAAACTTTATGAAAATAGTTGCTACAAACTTTTTGGACTTCCTTTTTATAATCATGCAAGTGAGAGCGAGTTTAAAGAAAAGTTTAGTGAGTTGATACTACTTTAAATAAGCTCTTACGAATAGAATATTTTTGCTAGATACAGCCCGTTTGATGGGGCTGGTTTGAAAGCAATTTTTTGCTTACATGCGAAGTGCCCTGTGGGTGTAAGCTGATTCTCTAAATCTTCGATTTTATATTTCCCACTATTTAACCCAAGTAACATCCCCACCATCAGACGAATCTGTGAACGAAGAAAACCGTTTGCCTCAAAATACAAAACAATCAATCCCTTATGTTTATATACACGAGTTTTATAGATGGTTCGAATGGTTGTTTTATTATCACTTCCTTTTTTATAAAAGCCACAAAAATCATGTGTTCCCTCAAACTCTTTGATCGCTTTTTGAAGGAGTTGAATATCGATTTGATCTACAAAAGTTACAAACTCATCTAAAAAAGGGTTTGATTCTCCCTCTTTTAAAATATAGCGATATACCCGTCTTCTTGCACTATAACGTGCGTGAAAATAATCTTGAACGGTTTGGATTTTCTTTACATGTAAGCTACGAGGGAGTTTTTGATTCATCATCTCTTGGAGTTTATTTGTATCAGTCCAAAAAGGGGGAAGATCAAAGTGTATCACTTGACCTGTTGCGTGAACGCCTCTGTCTGTGCGTCCTGAAGCTTCTATCTTAGAATCTATGCCAAGTGAAAAGAGAGCCTCTTGGAGCGTGCCATTTACTGTAATTTCACGCTCTTGAATCTGCGAGCCATAAAATTTTGTGCCGTTATAGGCGATGGTAGCTTTTACTCTCAAAAGCGCTCGAGTATTTTTCTTTTATAGATAATATAGGTCACAATCAGCCAAGTAAAAAAGACGAAGGGGATGGTGTAATAGCTAATCACATCGATAAGCCCGATTGTTGCACCATAATAGATCACGATAGCAAGAAATAAAGCGAGATAAACATAACTTTTTTGGTGCCTTGCATGTACAATCCCCATCGCCGCCACAAAAAAGAGTGAAATAATAGGAAAAATACTCAGCAGTACATCTGTGATAAACATATGACGCTTGCTATCAGCTCTATCGCTGCTAAGCCAGTACTCAAGCGGTTTTCTATAGGTACTCAGATCGGTCTTCATCATATCATTGATGATGATGGTCTGATAGTCGATTTGTGAAAGAGTATCTTGCGTATAACTGTATCCATTGCCTGTGCTCAGTTTGAGTTTTAAAACTCCACTTTGATTGATGACTTCAGCTTTGGAAGCATTGAGTAAAATCTCATTTTTCTTTTCTTTGTTAAATAAAAAGACATCGCCAAAAGTTCCATCAGGATTATTATGTCCAACATATAAAAGCCAGTTACCAAAGTTGTTTCCAAATTCAGAAGCTTTGATATTGAATTTTGCTTCGCTTTTTTTGTATGAAACAAAGTTGCTTGAAAGTACCGTTGCATGAGGAAAAAGGACGAAAAAATCAAAACTCAGTAAAACACACAAAAGAATCGCAGGTTTAAGAAGTGTTTTGATAATAAAATCAGGTTCTATCCCAAGTGCAAAGATCACGATCATCTCATTATCGTTTGAAAGTCGAAATAGTGTGAGCGTTGCAGAGATGAAAAATGTGATTGGCAGAGTATAAAAAAGAATCTCAGGCAATACGAAAAGATAAAGTTTGACCATCTCAAAAAATGTAAGCTGGATAATGGCCGTGTAAGTTGCTAGTTTTATCATAAATATCACAGAAGCGATAGCAAAAAGCGGCAAGAAAATCGATAAAAAGAGAATCGAAAAGTTCTTAATGATATATCTCTTTAGTTTATGCATACAGTGTTTCCAGATAGGCGTAGATTTGTGTATCTAAAAGATAAGTTATAAAGGTTCCCATGGCCAAAAATGGGATAAAGGGAACTCTTTGTTCTTCAAGACTTTTACCTTGAACATAGAGCATAACAGGCAAAGCCAAAACAGCTGCGACAAAGATAGCCACAAGGGCGAGTTTCACACCTAAAAGAGCTCCCATCGTTGCGGCTACCATAATGTCAGCTTCTCCCATCGCTTCGATAAATGGATAGGTATGATAGTTTTTTGTCCATGAAGTTTGCGTTTTTTTTGCTTTGCCGTGAGCTATGGAAGTTAAAATATAGGAAAGTGAAAAGCGAAGCAAGGTAAAACCTCCGGCAAAAAGTAGGGCATTTTGGAGATTATTCAGTAACATTGAAAACGAGTATGCACCAAGTATAGCAAATAAAATGGCTAGAAGATTGAGACTGTCAGGTGCCATTTTATATCTAAAATCTATCATAGAAAGAGCGAGTAAGATCAAAAAAGTAAGCGCTACAAATGCAGCGGAAATAGAGATGCCCATTTTGTATGCGATGGTAACAAAGATTAAACCGCTTAAAAGTTCTATGATGGGATATTGTGCAGAGATGGGCGCTTTGCAAAATGCACATTTTCCGCGTAAAAAAAGCCATGAAAAAAGTGGAATATTGTGCCAAGGCTTCAGCGGTGTGTTACATGTAAAGCAGTGAGATGCTGGAAATGCAATGTTTTCATCACGAGGAATGCGTAAGATCAGGACATTTAAAAAAGAACCCAAAAGAGTGCCAAAGAGAAAAGGTAAAAATAATTCCATTAGTTAAGTCCTCCAAATCTGCGTTCTCTTATGTTAAACTGGTCTATTATCTTGCCAAGTTCTTCTGCATTAAAGTCTGGCCAGAGTGTATCAATGAAAAAAAGTTCTGCATAAGAGAGCTGCCAAAGTAAAAAGTTTGATATTCTATGGTCTCCACCGGTTCGGATCATGATGTCTACTTCATCTTTACAGTCAAGAGCGTTAGAAAACATCTCTTCTGTGATATCTTTTTTTTCATTTTTGAGTTGATTGACTGCTCGAAGTATTTCATCATGAGCACCGTAATTGAGCGCTAGACTTTGCACAAGTCCATCGCAGTGAGATGTTTTTTCTTCCACTTTTTTGATTAGTTTTTGCAGTGATTTTGAAAAAGCTCTTATATCGCCGATCGCTTCAAATTTTACATTGTTTTTTATATACTCTTCGAGCTCATTTTTAAGGTAATGCTCGAGAAGTTTCATTAAAAATTCGACTTCTAGGCGAGGGCGTTTCCAGTTTTCCGTAGAAAAAGCGTAAAGTGTGATACGTTCTATATCTTTATGTTTGGAGCAAAATTTTGTGATCTCTCTTACGACTTTTGCTCCCGCTTCATGCCCTTTGACTCTTTTCTCACCACGTGCTTCAGCCCAACGACCGTTTCCATCCATAATTATGGCTACATGTAAGCTTTTGTTCATACGTTGATATCCAAGAGTGAATTTGTCTGAAATTGGTAAAGAGGCTCTATATTTTCTCTTACATGTAAGGTTGTTTTATATCTGATATCTTTCAAATGTGCTTCCAAAAAAAGTTTTGTTGTCGTAAATGCCACGTCTAAATCTATAAAAATCTCATCTTCTATAAACATAATAGTTCCCGATATTGGACCGAGTTTAAGAAGTGCTGCGTAAAAATCCAACTGGGATTTTTTTGTCGTTTTATTGTAGCGTTTTTTCATTTGAAAAACGCCCAAATAGTGCCCTAATGTGAGCGGAATTGTAAGAGTATTTTGCATTAATGATAAAAGAAGATTGGAAAATTGTGTGAAATCTTCTTTTGAAGTCGCGTTTGAGAGATGTTCTAAAAGAGACGTTTTAAAACTCTCTATCGTTTTTTTACTACTTAGCAGTTCATGTAACTCTTTGATATCAAATTTAAGAGAGAGATTTTGAAACTCTTGGAGTATTTTTGGTTGCTGTAAAAATTTTGAGATTATTGGAGTCTCATGTTGTTTTGTGCCAAGCTCTACCCAGTATTTTAAGCCATCTTGGAGTGGTTTGTCTGAGAAAGCGGTTAGTTCTTTTGAAGGAGTTTCTAAGAGGTACTTTCCATCACCCAGAGACTTTGTAACATCAACTGCCAATAGTTTTATCAGTGCTTTTGCCTCAGCAGGAGAACTTGAGACAAGTTTTAGAATATTGGAAAGTTCGCTTATCGAAAAACTCATAGCTCTTTTGCGTTTTTAAGTATCTCAAATGAGAGGGAAAGTTTATCAGCTCTAGGCAGTAAAGCTGAACCATTTGGAGTGATAAATTCTATTTCATTATCATCAGTTCCGAAGCTTTTATCATCTGTTAAAATATTGAGACATACTGCGTCAACGCCTTTATTTACTAGCATTGAAGTTGCATTTTCTTTTGCGTTTTGGGCGTCCATCTCTGCTTTAAATCCAACAACTTTGATCCCATCTTTATTGATAGTTTTTAATATATCGATATTTTGTTTCATCTCTATATTCCAAGATTCGCCGAGCATCTCTTTTTTGAGTTTACCATCTTGAGCAAAAGCAGGCACATAGTCACTTACCGCAGCTGCCATAAAAAGAAATGGTTCTTTTTGGATCAGTTCTATAGGTCTATCTAAGATGAGTGAAGGTTTTGAAAGTTTCCCTTTTTTTGCGATACGTACAGAGTCTACGACAAACTCAAGCATCTCCTCTGTTGAATCAACATCGATCTTATGCATCGCAAGTGGGAGATCTGCATCAAACTTTGTAGCTATTAGGTTCACATCCGCACCTTTACAAAAAAGTGCCGTAGCCAAAGCTGAAGCCATTTTTCCGCTTGAAAAGTTTGAGATATAACGCACATCGTCTATCTTTTCAGCAGTTCCGCCGCCTGTGACGATAACACGTCTATCTTCCCAAAAATCCTCTTTAAGCAGCTCTTTTGCGATATGCCAAAAAACTTCTATAGGCTCTGCCATCGCGCCATCACCGACAGTCTTACATGCAAGCTCTTTTGTTTGTGTTTTGATGATCTCATAGTGTGCAATACCTAGCATCTTTAAGTTTGCTTGAGTGATAGGATGATTTAGCATATTTGTATTCGCTGATGGTGCGATGATCTTTTTATCCCCGTAGGCAAGAGCGCACTGAAGGAGCATATTATCAGCGATAGCATTTGCGAGTTTTGCGATGGTGTTTGCAGACGCTGGAGCGATGACGTAAAGGTCTGCCCACTGAGTTGCTTTGATATGGTTATGATCATCCGCCCAAGATTCGCTCTGTTCATCAAGCACTTTGTTGCCTGAGAGTGTCTCAAAAGTAAGCGGAGTGATAAACTTCTTCGCCGCTTCAGTCATCACAACTTTGACGTTTGCTCCCGATTTTGTAAGCAGACGAACGAGTTCGAGAGATTTGTAAATGGCGATAGAACCAGTGACGCCTAAAAGAATTCTTTTGTCTTGTAATAGATTTGTAGGTATAAGCATTTTTGACCTTATCTTGTAATAGTTATCTGGTTTATAGTGTAATTTTTCTTAGAAAATAATATGGATTTTATTCTATCATCAAATGGCTGAAGAGGCTTAATCTACTTCGCCTCAAGTGCCGCTTTTTCTCGTAACTTGTCTTTTTTACTTTTGCCTTTTCCTTTTATTGGAGCTGGACCTTTCTCTGTTTTAATCACTTCGCCACTGAGCAGAAATCCCTCTATCTGCTCTCTTTGAAGCTTGATGTTCGAGCGTTTTTCTATTAAGTTAAAGTGCTCAGCATCTTCAAGCCCGATAAATGAGATCGCCGTTCCGCTTTTACCTGCTCTTGCAGTTCTGCCGATGCGGTGGATATAGTCAGCCGGAGAGCGGGGAAGGTCAAAGTTGATAACACAATCTATATTCTCTATATCAAGACCACGAGCTACGAGATCAGTTGCAAAAAGGAGATTGAGTTTTTTTGCTTTAAATGCATCGATAGTGTAATTTCTATCCTCTTGTTCCAAATCACCGTGAAATGATTCAGCTTTAAATCCATGCTTTTTAAACTTTTGAGCGATGTTCTCAGCGGCTCTTTTGCTTGACATAAAAACAAGGACAAGTTCCCATTTGTTGGTATTTAGAAGGTGGCGTAGAAGTGGACCTCTGTTTTCGTGGTTGACTTCTATGGCGCGCTGAGTGATATTTTGAACTGTGGGCTCTTCATCTTCTATACTGACTTCAATGGCGCTTTGTGTGATTCTTGAAGCGATGGAGCGCATCTTTTGTGGGTAAGTCGCAGAAAAAAGCAGGTTTTGGCGTTTTTGTGGGATCGCTTCGAGTATGAGTTCAAGCTCCTCGGCAAATCCAAGGTCAAGCATCTTATCTGCTTCATCAAGGACAAAAAACTCTAAGTGAGAAAGATTCATCTGTTTTTTAGAGAGGATATCAAGAAATCTTCCAGAAGTCGCGACTAAGATATCACACCCTTTTTGTATCTCAAAAAGCTGATCGCCAATCCCTTCACCACCGATAACACCGACGACTTTTGGTTTTTTATCTAAAAAAGCTCCAAAGGTATTAAACGCCTCGGCAATCTGTAAAGTGAGTTCGCGTGTCGGTGTGAGAACAAGCACCTTTATCTTCGCTTTTCCCTCATAAGGTTTGCGAGATAAAAGCTCCAAGATAGGTAGAACAAAACTGGCACTCTTTCCACTTCCTGTTTGCGCTCTTGCCATAATATCTTGAGCGTCAAGTACAAGAGGAATCACTTTTTCTTGAATAGGTGCCGGAGTAGTAAAACCGCTTTTAGCAACTGCGAGTTGTAGTTTTTGTGAAAGTCCCAGTTTTGAAAACGGCATTTGAGTTCCTTGAATTAATTATGCATATTTTATATTGTTTTGGCTTTAGGCGAGGTTTGAAAATCCTTACATGTAAGAGTTTTTTTACTCTTCTTAAATTTTTCTAAGCCAAAGGAGAGCTCTTATATTTATCTCTTTTATTAAATATGTAGAGAGTTACAATGCAAAAAAAATATAGAGGCTAATATGATGAATACTGTTTCAAAAGAAGAGAGAATAAAAGGTGCATTTTTTGGTGCAATTGTGGGAGATGCACTTTGTTTGGGAAGCCATTATGAGTATGACGCAAAAAAGATTTTTAAGGCTTATGGAGATAAACCCATAGAAAAGTTTATGTCACCGGGAGAGATGATGGGCGGACAAACACATGGCATCGGCTGGGGAGAGAGAAACTATCATCCGGGAAAAAAAGCCGGCGGTACTACTGACTATGGAGATTATAATATTTTAGTTTTAGAGCATTTAGCATCTATCGCCGAGCCAAAAAGAGCTTTTGAAGTATCTGCCATATTACCTCACTGGATGAATCGTCTTGAAAATGGCTGGGGTTCTTGGATATGTACGATGACAAAAGAAACGTATGCTCAGGTAAAAGCTAACTATCCAGTAACTCATCTTGGTGGTATCTCAAATGCTATGGCTATCCGACATGTGAGCGCTCATGGCTATTATGATACAGAAGATGAGCTAGTAGATGTTGCAAGAAAGACGATGTTTACACATACAAATACTCATGCCCTTGGCGGCGGAGAGTTTTTTGCACGTGTGACTCATCGTGTCATTAATGGAGCGACTCCAGCAGATGCCATTGAAGATGTTGCCATTCTTATGGGTGGATTTTATGAGGAAAAAGTTGCACAGGCAATAGCGAAGTTTAAAGAAGCGACGGATGAAAACTCGGCTCTTTCTCATGAACAGTTTGCTGATGATCTTGCTATCACAAGTATGGCAAGACTATGGGATGTGGGGCGCTCTGAGCCCATCAAAGTGGGTAAAGCGAGTCCGACTGAGGGAACACTTCCTGGAGCAGTGTACTTTATACTTAAATATGCAAACGATAAGGACGGTTTAAAAAAAGCTTTGCAAGCCAACACGATGGTCGGCGGTGATAACGCTTCTCGTAGTATAGCTATCGGGATGGTTTTGGGAGCATATAAAGGTGTAAAAGCCATTCCCCAAGAGTGGAAAGAGAGCTTGGATCAGTGGGAGTATTGTGAAAACCTACTAAATAAACTTCCACTTTTGAAAGTCAGTTAAATTTAATTATTTAGTCTGACTCTCTTTTTTAGCTTTCATTTTTTTGTGGCGTGGTTTCTTTTTTTGGTCTTTCATTTTAGAGACTTGCTTGAGAGAAGTAAGAGGCGAGGGAGTAAAATCTTTCACTTCTTCTTTAGGGATCTCTTGTTTTAAAACAAACTCTATGGCATCGAGATAATTTTGCTCATCAGGACTCACAAACAAAAGGGATTCTCCTAGCTCTTTAAGAAGAATAACACGACTGAAATAGTGCTTTTGCTCACTAGGAAGATCGTAATTTATAAGTTGTTGTATATTTGTAAGATTAAGAGATTGTAAGATCATATCGGTTGTGATAAGAATGTTTAATGTACTCTCATTAAAGGCTTTAACTGCTGCTTCTAGCTGATCGGCTCTATGGTTACCGTGTATGGCTGAAGAGTTGATATTTTGAGTTTTTAGGTATGAACTTATCTCATCTGCTTTGCGTTTACTTTTTGTGATGATGATGGTTTTCATGTTAGAACTGTTTTTAATTATATGCGTAAGCATAGCAGTTTTATCATGCTGCTCCACTTCATGGATTATCTGTTTTGTACGTCTCGCAACACTGTGGGGATCGTAATATATTTTTGTAGGTAATTTATTAGTTTCTTTTGGCATTTGTTTGGATTCCTTATCTTGAAGAGAATTATAGCTGAGGTCATATAAAAAGATGATTTACAAACAAGGAAAAAAAGTATCAAGACCAAAGATGAAAGCTTGTCAAAGATGATATAATCATTTTTGTGAGGGTGAAATGATGAGCATGAATTTTGCAAATATAGTTTTATATAACAGTTTAGTCATTATAAGTGATATCTTTATTATTTTAGTCTTTATTCATATGATCTATAAAAAGCGAACACCAACAGGTATTATTGCCTGGTTGTTATTTATGCTACTGCTACCGTATATTGCAGTTTTATTGTACCTTGTTTTTGGTCTGAGAAAACGTGAAAACAGATATAAAAAAAATCCTATAAGACTCCAAAAACGTACTCAAAGTTTTCATAAGAAAAATCCTATTCATGATATTTTAAAGACTTATGGTATCGCCGATGCGACTGGAAATGAGCATTTTGAACTTTTTACAGACTCTGTTGGAGCATATGAAAAGCTGATGAGTTGTATCAAAGATGCTAAGAAATCAATTTATATCAGTACATATATTTTTGAATACGATGATGTTACTAAAGAGATCATTGATGCCCTCATCGAAAAAGCCAATAAGGGCTTAGAGATCAAAATACTTATGGATTCTCTTGGTTCTATACGTTTATACCTTTTTCAAGGTCAGTTAAAAGAACTAAGAGGAGCCGGTGCCAAAATCGAGTTTTTTATGCCTGTTTTTAAAATGCCGTTTAGAAACTATATTAACCTCAGAAATCATAGAAAGATCTATATATTTGATAATAAAAGGGTTTTGAGTGGAGGTATGAACATCTCGCATGAGTACTTTGGACCAAACGTGGATAAAGCAAGATGGAAAGATATATTTTTTTTAAGTGAGGGTGCGTCATCAGAACTATTTTTTGAAATATTTGCCTCTGACTGGTTTTATGCTTCACAAGAAAAAATTGGTTTTGTAAAAAATAGTACGGTCAATGCTGGAGATACTTTTTTACAAGTTGTTCCATCCGGACCGGATATGAGTAAAGATGTTCTTTATGAAGCTCTTCTTTGTGCAATTTATAGTGCTAAAGAGCGCATTTGGATCGTCACTCCATATTTTATACCAAATAATTCTATTGTTGAAGCACTTATCATCGCGAAGCATAAAGGTGTTGATGTTAAGCTCATTACACCAAAAGACTCAAAGCATATTTTAGTAAATCTAACAAGAAGTTCATATATGAGAGAACTTGAAGAGGTTGGCATCGAAGTAGCACTCTACAATGGAACAATGTTGCACGCAAAAGCAATCCTTTTTGATGATACAAGTGTTATGCTTGGGAGTGTAAATTTGGACAATAGAAGTCTCTTTTTAAATTATGAAGTAGCTGTTTTTGTGTATTCTCCCAAGACCATAACAGATATCGAGTCTTGGATGAACAAACTGCTTCTCAACTCATCCGGCGGCTTGACAAAGATCTCTACGCCTAGAGCAATTTTGGAAAATCTTATGAGAATCATCGCTCCGCAACTTTAAGCAAGTAGGAAAAAAATGTATAAACCCCAGAGTTCTATAAAATCTTTAAAACATCAGGAAATATCTTGTCATGAAAATTTTACTATATTATGCTGGAATGTAGCGAAATTGACACTGCATAGTTCATATCAAGAATATTTAAAATCGATTATTGAAGATGACAGTGTAGATATTTTACTCCTTCAAGAGGTTAAAAAGAGCTTAGCAACAGAATTGGAACTTTGCGATTATTCATATATTTTATCTCCAAATATTCAAACAAATAAGCATATTTTTGGAGTTTTAACTGCGTTTAAAATATCTTGTGAAGATGAACTATCGCTTTTGACAAAAAAACGGGAACTTTCATATGCAACACATAAAGTGACTTTGATCACAAGACATAAAATATCCCAAGACGATGAGCTTGTAATAGTAAATCTACATGCCATAAACTTTGTAAAAAATAGTGATTTTCATACTGAATTAGAGAATATAAGATTAACAATCAAATCTCATAAAGGTCCTATGATAGTTGCAGGTGATTTCAATACATGGAATGTTAAAAGAGTGGAGTTTTTAAGGGAGTTTACTTATGATCTGTCACTTACTGAAGTGTGTTTTAACGACAACTCCAAACAAAAAAAAGTTTTTACGAACTGTCTGGATTATATTTTCTATAGAGGTCTGGAACTTATAGCTTCAAAAGTTATTGATGCTAAAAAGATTTCAGACCACAATCCGATAGTCGCAACATTTAAGCTTTAAATTTTCACTTACATGTAAGCGTGATCTTAAACCTTAATTGCCGGCTTTAAGGGCTTTGACCTCTGCTCGAAGTGCTGCTAGTTCTTCCATCATACTAGCGATCTCATCAGCTTTATTAACTTCTTCATGTCCTTTGAAACGCTCAATAGTCGATTGAACACTATGAGTCAAAGAATCAAGTTTTTCTTTAGCATCATTGATAAGTTCATGATGATCAAAGTGTAAATTCTCCTCAAGTTCATTGATTTTACCGATGATATCATCTTTATGTTTGTATGCATAGTAAGTTGCCGCGCCGCCGAGAATAGCTCCAAGTACCAAGCCGATAGTATTATTTCTTTCCATTATATATCCTTTGATTTAGTTTTATTTTTGTTAAAAAATCTGAACAAAGCATCGATAGCAAGCGAACCAAGCGTTACTTTTGCAATGCCGTTGGAAGCTTTCAATGCGAGTGATTTTGTTTGTACATGAAGGTAACCTAGCATTTCATGTAATTCATATAGTGTCGAGAGTGATTTTGCACTCAAAGAGCGCATTTCCGTCTTTAGAGAACCGATCAACTCATTCGTTTCATGGAGAGTCAATACCACCTTAGTGGAAAGGAAGCTAAGTTCACTTTGCATACTATCAATAAACTGATGCACTTTTTTCATGGTCTTAAGTGCCTGTAGCCCAACAACAGCCATCAACACTGTGATAAGAATCATACATACGGCAATTACCCCGACAAAAACAGTTAAAAGTTCATTATTCATTGGCAGTTTTCCTTCCTTAGTAAATGATAACGCATCATTCCTTTTATAATTCTGTATCAACTGATACAAATTATATTTACACAAAAAACATTACTTTATGACTACACTGTCTTCTTTATGAAGATTTTTTTGCCTTTTTATCTTCACGTTTTTCTTTTAATGATTTTGCTGGTGCTTTTTTGACCGCTTTTTGGACATCTTTACCTTTTGCCATTGTGTCTCCTTTATTAAGACGAATCGAACATGTTTGCTCTTCTACATTGTATAGAAGATAAGCTTAATTCAAGAGTTGTTTTTATGTATCTAGTTTTATTGAAATTTCCAAAGTATCCATCTCAAACTTGGAAAATGCAAACTATTTTTTCCACGGTATAATACTTTCATAAAAATAAAAGGAAGTATTTTATGGGAAATTCTTATTTAGAAACACATCCGGACGAAAACGGTTTTTTTGGTAAATTTGGGGGTTCATTTATACCTCCTGTGTTGGAAAAACCTTTTGCCGACATCACACAAGCCTACAAAGAACTCAAAAATTCACCTGAATTTATAAACGAGCTGAAATATGTGCGTAAGCACTATCAAGGTCGACCTACACCTATCTCTTTTGCCAAAAACCTTACAGAGCATTGCGGCGGTGCAAAGATCTATCTAAAAAGAGAGGATCTAAACCACACTGGTGCGCATAAGCTCAACCACTGTATGGCGGAAGTTATCCTCGCAAAACATTTGGGAAAAACGAAGGTTATCGCTGAGACGGGTGCCGGTCAGCATGGTGTGGCACTTGCAACAGCGGCGGCATATTTTGGGCTTGAGTGTGAGATACATATGGGCGAAGTGGATATCGCAAAAGAGCATCCAAATGTTGTAAGAATGAGAATACTCGGAGCCAAAGTGATTCCCGCTACTCATGGTCTCAAAACACTCAAAGAAGCGGTGGATTCTGCCTTTGACAGCTACGTTCCCCAAGCCGATACTGCTATTTATTGTATCGGTTCTGTTGTCGGCCCTCATCCATTTCCAATGATGGTTAGGGATTTTCAGTCCGTTATAGGATTTGAAGCAAAAGAGCAGTTTTTTGAGCACGAAGAGACTCTTCCTGATAACATTGTTGCCTGTATAGGCGGCGGTTCAAACGCGATGGGAATTTTCTCGGCATTTATAGAAGATGAAAGTGTAAACCTTTATGGCGTAGAACCGATGGGCAAAGGGGACAAACTAGGTGAACATTCCGCGAGTTTGACTTATGGAACCGAGGGTGTAATGCACGGCTTTAACTCCATCATGCTCAAAGATGAAAATGGAGAACCTGCTCCTGTTCACTCTGTAGGAAGCGGTATCGACTACCCATCTGTAGGACCTGAACAAGCATTTTTAAACCAGAGTGGCAGAACAAAAGTGGGGTTATGCAATGACGAAGAAGCGATAGATGCTTTTTACAAGCTCTCTCAACTAGAGGGAATCATCCCCGCACTGGAATCCGCACATGCCGTAGCCTACGCTATGAAGCTAGCAAAAACTCTAGGCAAAGATAAAACTATACTTGTAAACTTAAGCGGCAGAGGCGACAAAGATATAGATTTCGTAATAGAGAACTACCCCGTCCCAAACGCTAAGTTTTAATAATTACATTCTGTTCTTGGAATTTTGAGGTCACAAATTGTGATCTCAAGTTTGGAGTGTGGAGAGTTTGATATCTTGATGTAAATATATCGAATGTTAAAGTTCCACAACCCGCTCAAACATCTCTTTTATCTCTGTTTCGTGGGAGATGAGGAAGATTTGGCGGTATTGCTCTTTGATGGTGTGGAAGGCTTCTAGTATCTGCATCCGCCTTGTTTCGTCTTGACTTCCAAATACTTCGTCAAACGCTAAAAACTCCACGCTTGATGCACCGCTGAGTTCTGTGAGTGTTTTTGAGATGGCGATGCGTAGGACTAGGTTTGCGAGGTCTACTTCTCCGCCTGAAAACCGCTCTATTGGGTATTTTTTGCCCTCGTCGTAGATGAAAAAGTCAAAGTCGTTGCTCACCTCTATGTGCTGGTACCTGCCTTTGGTGATGTTTGCGTACATGTTTGATGCGATGCCAGATATGCGCGGCGCTATCTTGGCATTGAGCTTTGTTTTGAACTCTGCGAGGCTTGTTTTTATCTTCTCGTAGTCGATCACGTCATCTTTTTTGCTCTGCACTTTTTTCTTCTGTTTTTCGTTGTTTGTGAGTGCGCCTTGGATGCTTTTTATCTCCCCTTCGATGCGTGCGATGAGCACTTTTTGCTCGTTTATGAGTGCGGTCTTGGTGTCGATGGTTTTGAGGATCGTCTCATGCTCATTATTAGTCTGCTCATGTTTTTTATCATCGTAGATGATGCCCTTAAATTCGGACTCTTTACTCTTACATGTAAGGGCAAGTCCAGCTATCTTTTGGTTTGTCTCTTCGAGGTCTGCTTTTACGAGCAAGAGTCGTTTTAGCTCCGCTTCGAGGCTGAGTAGATGTCTGTGTTTTGGCTCTAACTGCGTGAAGCTCTGTTTGAGCTCGTTATGGAGTTTTTCATCGTAGCTATACTGTTCTAGGAGTTTGAGTTCCTCTTTATTTTTTACACCTTTTTGCTCTACATGTAAGAAGTATTCTTTTGCTTTTTGCAGGTCTTGAAGTTTGCTTTCGATGATCTTTATCTTGTTGGTAAGCTCCACAAACTCTTTGTCTTTGAGCTTTTTTTGGGTTTCGAGTTCGGCTTTTTGAGCCTTTACATGTAAGAGTTGTTTGGCGTACTCATCCACCTTTTTTTGATGCGTGTTGTTGACAATTTCTACAAGAGAATTTATGACATTGTCGTACTCTTCCAAAAGCGGTCGCGTACATGTAGGGCAGGGTGAGTTACTTCCCATCTCTTGGAGTTTTATGATTTTCTCGTTTGTGACATCTATCTGCTTTTGTTCGCCCGCCATCTCTGTAAGGAGTTCACGCTCGATGGTGTGTTTTAGCTCGATATTGTCTTGTTTGATGGAGAGATCTTGATTGAGATTTTTGGCATCAAACATATATTGCTCATACATCTCGCACTCACGTTCGAGCAGTTGGATGTCGGCTTTGGACTTGTGCCACTCATCGGCGAGGGCTTTTTGCTCTTTTAAAATTCCTTCTTTTTTGAGGTGGAATTCTCTATTTTGCTCTTGAATTTTTAGCTGTTCTTGCAAAGCGATAAACTCGCTTTTGATGGGTTCTAGTTTTTTGAACTCCGCATATTTGTGTTCGAGCTGATGGAGTTCTGCTGTGAGCTTTACTTGGTTCATCACCTCAGAACCGTGCGAATTCTGGGCGAGTTCAAACTCTGAAAATAGCTTCTGCTTTTGCTCTTTTGTCTTTGCAAAAGTTTCAAGCTCTTTTTTGATGAGCAGTTGCCTTTGTCTGATATGCTCTAGCTCTTCGGATTTTACTTTTTCCTCTTTGGCAAGAGCCTCTTTTTCTGTGTTATGAGTTTGTATCTGCTCAAGTTTTTGTGTTACTTCTTCATCACCGAGCAATACCTCTTTAAAGGCATCAATTTCGCGTTTGAGTTGACGGCTTTTTTCGATAAGGGAGTTTTCTACGAAGTCTATTTTTTCAAGTCCCAAAAGCTTGCGAATCATCTTTTTTCGCTCTTCTGGTTTGAGAGAGCTGAGGCTTGTGAGCTCTTTTTGAGAGGCAAAGAGCGTGTGCATGAAGGCGTCCTTACCCATCTTTGTGAGTCTTACTATTTGGCTTGTGACCTCTTTGGCTCCGCTTGTGATGAGCTCCTCGTTTTTAAAGAGCTTGGCGTTTGCTGTGAGTGCTTTTCCGCGAAACTCCCGAACGACTCTGTAGATGAGAGATTCAAACTCAAAGACAAGTTCTACGACGACGGCATCTTTTGTGGAAACATTTGCGTTTCGGATGAGCTCTTTGTTGCCTCTGGTTTTAGCTTCGCCGTAAAGTGCAAAAAGGATTGCTTCGAAGATGGTAGATTTTCCACTTCCGTTTTTACCGATAATGCCGATAAGTCCTTCGCCAAACTCTATGTCAAAATGGGTGTACTTTTTGAAGTTTTCCAAATGGAGGCTAGAGAGTATCATCGCTCACCTCCTCATACTCTGCAAAGAGCTCTTGGATTTTCTTTTTGAGTCTATCAAACTCCCTCTCGTCGCTGTCCTCTTTGATATGTTCTATAAAATATTCCTCAAGCGAGAGCGCTTCCACATCTTCTACACTGCTTTCATTTGCACTATGTTTGAACTCTCTTTTGATGCTTACATGTAAGGCTTTTGGGAAGAGGTTTTTAATGTCGGCGTTTTGAATGTCGATGGATTGAAGCGGTGTGAGATTGAAAATTCTTACTTCAACGATGGCATCTTTTGTGTCGCTTGCATCAAGTTTGCTAAGGGCGTTTTCATACTCCTCGCAGTTCACCTCTTTTTGGATGATGGGGCGGATGTTTATCTCTTTGTACTTTATCTCTAAGCCATCTTCTAGGCTTACATGTACGAACCCTTTGGAGTTGCGTTTGTCGTTTAGGCTTGTGCGTTCAGTCGAACCGCTGTAAAAGACATTTTCATGTTTGCCCACCTGTCCAAAACCGTGCCAATGCCCGAGTGCCACATAGTCCATCATCTTGAAGATATACTCTTTATCGGTAGGAAATACCCATTCGCCAAACTCCTGCATCAGGTAAAAAGCACCCACCGAGCAGTGCATCATCATAATATTTTTTTTGCTTTTGTCTATGTTCGCTTCGCAGAGTTCTATCTGCGAGAGAGCTTTTGAGTCGTCGTTCATGTGAGGCAGAGTGTGGAAGATGATATGCTCAAACTCCACTTTTTTGTACTCTTGGTTATAGGAAAGATGGATGTTTTTAAACCCTTCAAATATCTTCAAAATCGGCGAAGAAAGATTGGTTCTTGGAGTGGAATGATTACCCGCTATGAGGATAAAAGGGATGTCAAGCTCATTAATGATTTGAAACTGTTCAAGCGCAAAAGTGATGGCGCGGTTTGATGGGTGCGAGCGGTGAAAAAGATCGCCAGTGTGGATGATGTAGTCAGGTTTTATCTCTATGATTTGCTTTATGACCTGAGAGAAAGCATCATAAAAATCCGCCTCTCTTTGGTTGATGTTTTCGTCATTTAAAACATCAAGATCATTGAAGCCTAAATGCGTGTCGCTAAAGTGTAGTATTTTCAAAGAAAGTTCCTCGACAAGAGTTTTAAACATTCTAGCCAAAACTCTTAAATACGATTATAAAGTGTGATTATTTATAATCTGGAGTAACTTTTTATTTCTTCCCAAAAAATTTATAGTAAAAACCCTCTAAAAACTTCATCTTTGTGCGGCTTAAAACAAGGCTTCCTTTTGGAACTGTTCCGCTTGTGACTGTAGTTCCAGCGGCTATCATAACATCATCTTCTATGGTCACAGGTGCGACGAGTTGTGTGTCACTTCCTACAAAAACATTTTTACCGATGATTGTCTTGTATTTTTTAACGCCGTCATAGTTACATGTAATGGTTCCCGCGCCGATGTTTGTGCCTGTATCTATTTCACTGTCACCGAGGTAGCTTAAGTGCCCAGCTTTAACGCCTTTGAGAATACTTTTTTTCACCTCTACAAAGTTACCGATATGCGTGTCCTCGATGTGAGAAGCAGGGCGGATATGTGCAAGTGGTCCGATATCTGAGTTGAGTAGAACAGAATCCTCCACAACGCTTGAAGACTTGATAATAGAGTTTTTGATAACGCTATTTCCAGTGATACGGCAGTTATTTTCTAGCACACATTCTCCCTCAAAAACAACTCCCTCTTCGATGTAAATAGTGTGAGGCAAGTTCATGATAACGCCCTCAGCCATCCACTTATTTCTGATACGTTCTTGCATAATCACTTCAGAAGCGGCGAGATCTATCTTGGAGTTTACACCTTTGAAATGCTCTTCATCCACCAAAAGAGGTTTGATAACAAGTCCATCATCTTTTGCCATTTTGATGACATCTGTGAGGTAATATTCGTTTTGTGCATTAGCATTGCTAAGACGCGGAATATAAGTCTCTAAAATACTCTTTTTAAATGCATATATGCCAGCATTAACATGCGTAATGGCAAGCTCATTTTCGTTGGCGTCTTTTTGCTCGACGATGTAACTGACTTCGCCGTTTTCTATCTTCACACGACCATATCCGCTTGGATCTTTAAGATCAAAGATTGAAAGTACGATATCTGCATCAGTTGTCAAAAAGCCTTGTAAAGCACCAGCTGTGATAAGTGGCATATCGCCATTTAGGACAAGAACTTTCTCATTTTTAGCCACGACATTTTTCATCGCTCCGCCAGTTCCAGGGAAGTTCACATCATCTTGGACTACAAAAGTTACATTTGGAAAATCTTTTGAGATCTCTGTGATGACTGCATCTTTTTGGTGAGCCACGACAATGGTCACATCATCGCTTACATGTAAAGACTCTTTTGTGATGTGATAAAGCATCGACTTGCCACTAATAGAGTGTAAAACTTTGGCTTTTGGCGACTTCATGCGGCTGCCTTTGCCCGCTGCTAAAATGATGATAGAGATATTATTCATGCTATTTCTTTTGTAGTTAAATTTATAAGTGAGATTATACCAAAGTGATAATATAATTGCGTAACAGAAAATATATAAGGAACTCATACAAAGATGCAAACAGTAGTGGATTCTCTAAGAGAAAATGGGTGCTTATATAAAAAAATGATAGAGATTAAACCTTCACAACTCGGGGTTCGAAACAAGATAAAAATCTATCATGCAACAGACACAAGAGGTTATTTTAGTGCTATCTTTGCCGTATCACAAAAGAGCAGACTTCTCATGAAAGATGTTTCAAAATTTGAAGAGATCTATCATAAATTTGTTATTTTCAGCGATCATAACTTTAAATACAAGATCCTTTTTTTAGATGCGCCTTTATGCTCAAAAGCGAGAGAAGCGTTTATGAGTTGTGGTTGGAGTATACAAGATTGACTCTTTGTGACGTTGGAAATACGACCTTTGATTTTTATAGAGATGGCGTAAGAGAGAAGATTTTTATAGCTGATTATGAGATAAAAAAGAGCGATGAAAAGATATTTTATATCTGCGTGAACGAAAAAATTGCAAGCAACCTGAAGAACTTTTCAAATTGGATAGACTTAAAAGACTTTGTTGATATGAAAAACTATTATGAGACGATGGGAATTGACCGTATTATGGGATGTGAAGCGGTACAAAATGGTGTTATTATCGATGCTGGAAGTGCTATTACTGTAGACGTCGTAAAGAACGGGAAATTTTCTGGAGGATACATTACTTTGGGCTTACATGTAAGCGCTAAAGCTTACAAAGAACTCTCGTGCAGACTTGACTACTCATATAACTTTGAGATAGATTTGGATAAAATGCCAAAAAATTCCGCTGATGCACTTACTTACGGACAGCTTGGTTTGCTGTATCGTGATGTTATGAGTCATAGTCTGCCAGTTTATCTGACAGGCGGAGACGCATCAAAACTCTCATCCATCTTCAAAGATGCTATTTTAGATGAAGAGTTGCTTTTTAAGGGAATGAAAAATATTATGAAAAAGGGTGATTTATGCTAACAGTTGCACTTCCAAAAGGGCGTATTGCACAAGAGACTTTAGAGATTTTTGAAACTATCTTCGGTGATACTTTCGCATTTGATGATAGAAAACTGATTTTAGAGACTGAAAAATTCAAGTTTTTACTTGTGCGTAACCAAGATGTTGCGACGTATGTGTATCATCAAGCCGCAGATATTGGTGTGGTTGGACTGGATACTTTAGAAGAACAGGGACTTGATGTTATCCGTCTTTTAGACCTTCGTCGCGGGATTTGTAAAGTGGCTATTGGGATGAGAAAGGGTGAAAAACTTGATCTTAGTAAACCTGAGATCAAAGTAGCGACAAAGATGGTAAATATCACAAAACGCTATTTTTCAGACCGCGCTATTGCCGCTGATGTTATCAAACTTTATGGCTCTATCGAACTTGCACCTCTTGTTGGGCTTGCTGATATGATCGTCGATGTCGTCGAAACTGGTGCCACGATGAAGCAAAACGGCTTGGAAGTGGTTGAAGATATCATGGAATCTTCGACTTACCTCATAGCAAACAAAAACAGTTTTTTTGAGAAAAAAAGCGAAGTGCTTGATATCTTTGAAAAAATAGAAAAAGTGATCAAAGCGGAGCAAAAAGCTAAATGACAAATCTTGATCTTTACGCAAAAGCGGAACATCTTTTAGGCATCGAAGAAGCGACAGAAGAGCTTTACAATCTGTACCGTTCTGAACTTGATGATTATAAAGTAAAAACACTTCTTGATGTTGGCTGTGGACGCGGCGGATTTATGCGTCGTATGATGAGTGATGGCGTTACATGTAAGGGTGTTGATCTAAGTCAAGTGATGGTCGATGAGTGTAAAGCGATCGGTCTTGATGCTGAGTGTATCGATGTGAGCGAAGTAAGTGGCAAATATGACGCTATCGTCGCAATCTTTGATGTTTTAAATTTTCTTGATAAAGATGGACTGACGAAGTTTTTAGATGCAGTCGCAGAAAAACTAAACGATGATGGATTATTTATAGCTGATATCAACACGCTTTACGGTTTTAGCGATGTAGCCGAGGGCACGATGAGTAATGACACCCAAAAAGAGTTTCTGATCGTCGATGCTGTATTTGAAAAGAATGAACTTCATACAAAGTTTACTTTATTTGAAAAAAATGAAGATGAAAGATTTACAAAATATCAAGATACCATCATCCAATATTTTCATAAGATGCAGTTTTTTGAAAAAGTAAAATCATTAAAACTTGTAGATAAACAAACCTTTTCACTTTATGATGAACTTGACAAAAGTTTATTGATCTTTAAAAAGAGAGTTTAGAAAATTATTTATGAGGTTATGAGAGAGTGGACTCTCTCATA